>DATLXY010000094.1:0-3024 GCA_035575335.1 Nitrososphaera sp.
TGTACGATTACCCGTCTTTATATAGTTAACTACTGTTTTTTACTGTTTAAAACCTTCTAAATACATTGTTAATTGCTGGTGTGTAACAGTAATAATCTAATAGGCAGGTTTTAATGTGATTCTGACAGAAAAATTTCCATATGGCGAACTGGTTCAAAAGCTCAGGATTTGGAAGTCCCAGTGACGAGATTGACCAGCTGGCAAAGACGATAAATGAACACAGTGACGAACAGAGGAAGCTCCTGGCCCAGTTCAACAAAGCAATGGGCGACTTTGCCACCGATCGGTCGCTTGAAACATGCCTTGACGCCCTCAACATATCCATGCAGTTGGCAAACGTCAGGGGCAAGCTTGCCGAATCGTATGAACACTATGCAAGGATGCTAGAGCGCGAAATAATCAGGCTAAGCAAGAGTCATAACAAGACCTAGTCCGGCACAGGAATTGGTGCTGTCAGCTTCTTGAACTCGTCAAAGAGCGCGTAGCCTGACCTGTCGTTCATGAAGAGCACGAACATACCTTCGTTCATCAAATTTTCAAGAGCCACGCTCAATTCTTCTGTCTTTGTCAAGGGCGGATATGACAGTGAATCGGTAACAAGCATAAGGTGGGTGTTCTCATAGTTGTCAAGCAGATCATATAGGATCGTCTCCAAAGTGCCGAATGAGCCGATGTCATACCTGTCTATGCGAGGCTTAAAGTAAGAGGCAATCGTTTCCTTGCCCGCCGCATCTTCCCTTGATCCGACCAGAAGCGAGTTGAATACCCTGTCACCCTGGTCAAAGATCTTGTCCCGCTCGATCTGGTCATAGCCGTTTGCTTTAAAGAACGCCTCGCATGCCTTGACCAACTGCCCTTCAGTCATCCAGTTTCGACGGCCCTCGTTCATGCGGGCAAAAAAAGTTCTAGCAGCGATCATCCTCGTCAAGGATCCGTAGCAGTGAGTGACTTGACTTTGTATAAAAGTTACTGGAAAACTATTCGATTCCTTATCGTACCCAGCTTTTCGATCGTTATCTCGACCACATCGCCGTCTTTGAGGTATTTGGGTTCTTTCATCGACATTGCGACTCCTGCTGGTGTGCCTGTAGATATGATGTCACCTGGTTCTAGCGTCATAGTAGTGCTAAGCGCGGATATTATTCTCTTGACTGGAATTACCATGTTAGAGCTGGAAGAATTCTGCCGAATTTCGCCATTTACTTTGGTCACTATCCGAAGATTTTGCGGATCGGGGATTTCATCCTTGGTAGTTATCCATGGCCCGCAGGGAGCAAATGTATCGATTCCTTTTCCCCGCGTGAACTGCTTATCTTTGAACTGAATATCGCGTGCTGAAACATCGTGCAGTATCATATAGCCAAAAACATGGTCGAGCGCGTTTTCCTCAGCGACTTTTTTCGTCTCCTTTCCGATTATCACTGCTAGTTCGGCTTCATAGTCAAGGCGAGTCACGAATGACGGACAGATGACGTCTTTATAGGGCTCGTTCAGCGCAGTGCGGGGCTTCATGAATATTACAGGTTCATCAGATGGCGTGAGCCCAGCATCACGTGCATGATCGAAGTAGTTGAACGCAAGACAAATGATTTTTGGAGGATTTGGTATTGGCACGAGCAGCTCCACGTCCTCCACCTTTTGTGTATACTTTAGCTTGTTCTTATGCTGTCTGATTTCATCTATCCATCCCCTGAACATGAAATCCTTGATGCTCGGAGGTACAGGTATCCCTGTCTGCAGCTGTATCTCTGCCTTCGTTACAATGAATTTGCCGTCATCAGAAATGATGCCGTAGGTCTCTTTGACCTTGCTGTCCTTGATTCTTGCTACCTTCATATTGCTATTACCTGTGTGTCATTATTGCTGTTTGACTATCATTGTCTATCCTGCAGAACCCGAACCTAACGAACTGGACTCGTGCATCTGGCTTTAGGTCAGACACGAAAGATTCTGCAAAACCTCGCGCGATCTCGAGGCTGTTCGTATTGTACTTTTCCCCCACATATAGTGCCTTGGGAATCAATACCTTGTACTCAACTATATCATTCTTTGCAATCCATTGAATCTTGGGCATAGCCTGAATAATTTCGTCTCCTCCAATCTCCGCTGTTATCATGTTGTCGGTGATGCCGGTGACCTTGACGTTGTAAAGTTCGATCAGCCTTATCTCGTCTCCGACCCTGAGTCGCGCGGCATCTTCACCGGATATATAGAACCTATCTCCAACCTTCACCTTTCTCGTACCAAGATTGGCATCTGTAGGATGGTTCCTCAGCACCACTTCGGCCTCCTTAGCACCTTTTACGAGCATCTCCACAGGATCCTTGACAAAAAACAACCTGGGCGATATGGGGTCAACTATTTTTCTGTTGAACGCTTCAAGTGCTTCAAACGGAGGCTTTGTTTCTGCAAGAGTAAATCCGAGTGACAGAACAAACTTGCGGATTGCCTCAGGCACAAAACCTCTTCTTTTCAAAGCTGCAAGTGTCGGTAGGCGCGGGTCATCCCAGCTCTTTATCGTGCCGTTTTCTATGAGTGGCCTTATCTTTCTCTTAGAGACAGGCATCCCCTCAAACTCTAGCCTCGAGAACTCGATCACGACAGGCTTGCGCAATTGCAGTCTTTCAAGTATAGCGTAATAAAGCTGGTTCCGTAACTCGTACTCTTTAGTGCGCAAAGCGTGTGTCACGCCATCTATGCTATCCTCGATCGGGGCAGCAAAGTCGTACGTCGGCCAGACGCGCACCCTCCTTCCAAGGATGGGATGTTCACCTTCGATAATCCTAAACAGCGTCGGATCGCGCATCGCAGTGTTTTGGTCAGCCATATCCCCCTTGAACCGCACGATGGCATCATTTGGTCCATAGGAACCTCCAAACATCTTATCCATCCTCTCAAGCGCACTGTCCAGATCTTGCCTACATTCGCAAGGGAGCCCCTTTCCTCTGAGATCATGAATCCGATCTTGGCTGCAGGTGCACACGTACGCCCCACCAACCTCGATCAGTTTCTTTCCAAAATCAT
>DATLXY010000095.1:0-2921 GCA_035575335.1 Nitrososphaera sp.
CCCCCAGGTGTTTATGACGCATTTTTGGGCTGTCAAACCCCTGATAGCGATTGCTTAGCTTACATGGGTGTTTACTACGCGGGTGACAGCAGCTTCACGCAACCTGCCATCGTACCTAGATAGGGTTATTCTGGACTGAAGTTGTAGTCAGCCCCATATTCCGCTGATGTCATTTTTGAGTTTCGCTGTTATTTCAGCATGCAGGTATTAAATGATAGCATCTGCATGCTGAGTGATTATCCCCCTATCAATCCATCTATTTCCAACAGCTTGTCGGGATAGTATAATTTGAGTGTCTATCATCGAAAAACAATTCTGAAATCAGGAGAATAGAATCGTGGAAACAGATAACTTCAACGACCTAGCTGATATGGATATTAAGACATACACGCATGGCGATCTCACTCTCATTGCTGCAATCTGCAGGAAGATTGGCATAAGGGTAGTTGTAGATCAAGCCGTAGAATCGAGGACAAGTCAATTTGGCAGGCCTAGCGACATATCATATGGTTTGGTCGCGGAGATCCTTCTTACAATTATCTGCACTGGCCATCATCCACTTTACAGGATTAGGGAGTCCCTTGAAGATAAGGACATAGAGGGCATTTTCAAAGAGTCTATACCTTTGGAATCGCTGACAGATGATCGCTTTGCCAGACTATTGGACAGAGTGCATGAGATGGATCCAGCATGGCTATATTCTCAGATCCGCACGAAAGTCCTAGAAAAATTTGGTATCGAGATAAAAAGCATAAATTACGACACAACATCGAGGATCATGTGGGGAGAATATGAAACATTAGGAGATGGGGATACAGGAGTTGTAAAGATTGAGTTTGGTCACAGTAAAGACAGGCGTCCAGACAAGAAACAAGTCAAGGTAGGCATTGGTGTATCAGATGGGGTTGTGGTAGACGCTAATGTTATGGACGGAAGCAAGGACGACAAAACCTTCAATGCGGACAAACTTGATAGAATGAAGGATTTGGCGGAGTCCTTGAGTGCTAATTTGGAAGACCTTAACTACATAGCAGACGCGGCTTTCTTCACAAAAAGAAATTTGGCTAAGGCCAAGGAGCATGGTGTATCATTCATAGCCCGAGCTCCTGACAATCTAAAGGTGTGCAGAAATCTGGTGGATTTGTATTTGCAGGACAAGCAAGGGGCTGTGCCTGTTTCTATAGAAAACACCCAATCAACACCAAGCAACTATAGCATAAAAGAGTACATAGACAGTCATCATGGACATGAATGCAAATTCGTTGTTTGTGAATCAGATAAGCTGCGCAAGCAGAAAGAAAAGATAGTTGCCAAGAAAGTCTCGGAAGAGAAGGAAATTTTAAGCAAGCAAATCAAGCCTTACACCAAGATAGCATTTCAGTGTGAAGAAGATGCTAGGAATGAATTGAAGAGGCTGGAAAAAGAGTGGTCCAGACTGAAGTTTCATGAGGTAACAGCTAGTGTTATCAAAGAGGAAAAGAGGGGAAGGGGGCGCCCAGGTGCAATACCTAAAGTAAGACATCAGTATAGGCTGGATTTCAGCATAGAACAACAAGAAGAGCTAATAGATAAACACATAAGCAGAGAAAGTACATTTGTACTGGCAACTAACAACAAGTCCCTGAGCGGAGAAGAAGTTCTGCGCGAGTATAAGACGCAGAGCAACGTAGAGTCAAGATTCCGACAATTCAAGTCCCCTGAGTTTGCAAATGCTATTTACTTAAAGACGCCAGGTCGTGTAGCGGCGTTGATGTATTTCATGTTGATGGCTTTGACCATTTTGTCTGCGATAGAGGTAACGGTGCGTAAGGAGCTAGCCAAGAAAGGTGAGGCCATACGAGGGCCTGGTGGCGTTAAAACCAAAAGACCAACATTCAGATCCATACTGCTTATCATGAGGCATGGCATATCTGTGCTGTACATAGAAGGCAGAAGGAAGATACAATCGTTGAGGGATAGCCACCGAAGAATCTTGGAGATTTTAGGCTTAGATACAGGTATCTTCACCCTGGGACCGAGCAACGCATAACTGGGGTATAGGGGAAGTGTCCCCTTCCAAGTAGAAAATTACAATAAAAACACAACGTACATATACTTACATCCAACATTTTTATTCGTTTTTCGTGCTATAAAACAACATGACAGCAATCTGACCACCGTGCGGGCGAATTACCCGGGAATGTTGTGTTAACTTCAGCGAAATATGGGATCTAAGGCGTAGTTGAGGGGGGTTTTTAGGTATTGTTGCTTAGTAACTCGTGTTATGGATGCATTCGTAGCAACAGCCAAACCATCATATGTCTAGGATTGGTTCGATAACCCAAGGCGGAGATCTGGTATATGTTTTGACTCAAAAATCGTCTCTTGTTAACGTATTTGAAGGGGGTGATTTTGGCGTCTATTTCGCGTGTTTTTGTGTCCGTTTTATGGGGTCAATACCAATACCTCCGATTTAGGCCGGTGCCGGTATGGACTTATCTCAAAATCCATTACTGTGCCGATTGACGCCCTTGTATCGAAACTCGCGTAGTTATGCAGCAATCCAGATCTTAATGAAGTCCTTGAATCCTTGGCCGTCCATGGAACTTACTAACCTAAAGCCATGTTCAGCCAGTTTATTGTAGATAAACTCGGGATTTGCATGGGGATTTGTGAAGGCGTCATCTTCTAGAATAAGTATATTGATGTCGTCTAGAATCTCTGGGAAGTGTTTTATTGCAAAATATAAGCATCCTTCACAGTCGGCCACTACAGTATCGAATTTTCCATATCTTTCTATCAGCTGTTGGTAAGTTATAGTGGGCACTTCCGTGTATCCGTCTGGCACTGGTTTATTACTATCGTGGGGTACTGCGATCCACCCATGTTGGATGAGTTTGTCTATGGACAAGGCTGCTGATTCTACTGAAAAGCTGAATCCG
>DATLXY010000096.1:0-2376 GCA_035575335.1 Nitrososphaera sp.
GCGGCTGCTGTTGTATGAATGACCACTGCTCGTCTGTCATGCTTGCTTTCTGTATGTAATATCAGAAAGCTTCTCCCAATAAAAGATGTAGACTGCAAGGTCAACAGTGGCTGATTCTCAGCCTGCTGTGCCATTTATGAGATGGCTTCTAGTCATGGTCAGGGCTTTAGTAACCGCGGCCTCAAGCTCTGAAATCACTGCATCTATATTTACAGGGTCGCTCTTGAAGACAGCCCCGGCAGCGTACGCGTGCCCCCCACCGTCTATAAGATTTGCTGCAACATCACGGCAGGAAATCGCCTCGTTGTTTCGCCGTATGCTCACTTTTCCTTTAGCACTGTAAAACATGACAAGATCCGCATTGGTTTTCGCAAATATCTCCTCGGAGAAGAGGCTGTTCTGCAGATATGGTGAAGACTGTACGTACGCCACTTTGAACCTACCTACGGACCTAACCCGCATTGTTGTAAACACTTGGGACTTGGCCTCGTCCCTGAGACGACAGTAATCATTGTAGTCGCTCTGCATCTCGACGTCCCATAGTATACCATCAGCTGACTTTCTTGCAAGCTCTGATAACCTTTCATAGAAATTAGGAAAAGTATGGTAGTATCGTATCAGCTCTGATATCGGTGTCAGATACTGATCTTTTGTGAAAAAGTCCATCGTGTGTGCCATGCTGGCCAGCTTTCTGGCTAGCAAGTTGTCTGGCAGGAACGTTTCGTACATGAGGTCGGCCGCGCACTTTTTCCCAGAAGAATCAAGCACAATCTCCGCAAAGGGTTTGACTGCTTCGATGGCTTGTTGAGACCAAGGATGATGGTCAATCCACATTATCTTCCAGCCATTTCTGACCGCGTCTGAAAATATCTGTTTGCATGTTTCTATCAAGTCGTCGTTGAGCCCCAGGTCGGCAATGATTGCCAGGCCGCGTTCGGCCGAATAGTGCGTTGTAGAATAGATAAAGTTGCCTAGCTTCTGGAAATTTTCCAGACCATAACCAAGAAAGACGGTCATAGCTTGCGGATAGCGAATGAGGCCAATTGCTGCAGAGTACAGACCATCAAGATCGGATTCGTGGGAGAATATCATCACTTTCATTTGCATAGCACCTCTCGAAGATCGCTAGTTCTCTCAAATATTCTATCCTCCGGTATTACAGCTGCAAAGTCTGACCTGTCAAGAGGAGTATTGTTGAGAACCACGTAGCAAGGTATGCCTGCGTTGTTAGCGGCCTTTGCACCAAGTGGCGAGTTTTCAACCACTACTGCGTTTTCTGGCCTGACCTTGACACGTTCTAAAGCTTCAAGAAATGCAGAAGGGTTCGGCTTGCCTCTCTCTACGTCGTCAGCAGTTATTACCGCATCGAACTTGTCCTTGCCAAATTCCTCTTCTAGGATGGTCTCTACATCTTCTTTAGCCGAGCCGCTAACTACGGTCTTGATGCACTTTATATCGTTGATCATTCCTCTAACACCTTCGAAGGCCTTTGAACTCCTGATCAATTTGAATATGCGGGATTTTTCATCAAGAACCCTTCGAGCAGACGAGCGATCAAAAAAATGCCTTTGCTCGAAAATCTTTTCTACAAGCTCTATACCGCGCATACCTTCCAAGAGATAGATCTCGCGCTCTGTTACCTGTAGCCCGGCTATACTTGCGAAGGCTTCCTTCCATGCCCGGAAGTGAGTGGGCATGGAATCGACCAGTACACCATCAAGATCAAATATTATCCCGTCCACGTCTTTAATGAAAAGTCTATGGCCATATCAGCGCAGCTTTTCAAGCTCGCTGTCGTCGCGGTAATTCTCCGGGTCGAGTCGAAATCCCCTTGTCGTCTCATGCGGGACGTCTTTAAGCTTCAAGTAATATTCAAGCTTCGATTTTTTCATCTTCTTGCTAAGCCACAGTACAAAGCATTGCTCAAGGTCATTGCCTTCCTGCTTCAATATTTCAGGATACACGTCGAGTAGCTTCCCCACGAAATCAGGATCGAAATAGATGTTGAAAAAGTCCCAGCCGAGGGCCTTCTTGCCATCAGAAGAGCACTCGACCTTGGCCTTTTCATGCATCCCCCACTCAAGCGTTCCGATGAACTCCATTATCTTGGGCCGTTCCTTTTCAAAGTCATGACAAGACCCCTGCACCACTATCATCGGGGGCCTGTCTGCAAACTTGCGGTTCAAGGCTTAACAGAATTTTGGTAATCCTGGGTATATAAGCAGATTGGATCATAGGGCTCCGTAGAAACCAACCAATCTTTACCAGCTAGTCCATGAGATTCCATAAGACAGGCTTTCTGATACCATCCTAACACCATATGCCTGATGAAAGAGTCGAGGTATGTCAGGATGGCCGGTCCGTACTATGCTACGT
>DATLXY010000097.1:0-4584 GCA_035575335.1 Nitrososphaera sp.
CTCACAAGCAACGATGACAACCTGCTCATGAAGCTGCTGGTTGTAATTGCGAGGATCGGGCGCCTCCCAATTGACGATGTCTCTCGCTTTGGCGTCAACCAGTGGATCCGCGGGATATTGTACTATGAGCACAGACAGAGAAATGAACTGATACCTAGCAGACGAGAGCTTGAGGCCAAGGGCACCGCCTCGACCACAGCGGTGATAAAGGAAAAGAAGTACCGCGGGGGTGAAGTAGTCGAACCTATAGCAGGCATTCACTTCAATGTCGTTGTGTTAGACTTTGCTAGCCTTTATCCCAGCATAATCAAGGTTCATAACTTATCGTATGAAACAATAAACTGCCCCCATGAAGAATGCAAAGAGACATCAAAGATAGAAGGGACGACTCACTGGGTATGCAAGCGGAGGAAGGGTTTGACGTCGCTTCTCATAGGATCTCTGCGAGACCTGAGGGTCAATTATTACAAGCAATTATCGAAAGACAAGAACATCCCCACGCAGGAGAGGCAGCTCTACAACGTTGTTAGCCAAGCTATCAAGGTCATTCTAAACGCGAGTTATGGTGTCATGGGCGCGGACATCTTCCCGCTCTATTGTTTACCTGTTGCCGATGCGATTGCTGCCATAGGTAGAAGCACGATCCACAAAGCCATCGACAAGTGCAAAGAACTAGGTATCGACGTGGTGTATTCGGACACTGACTCGCTGTTTTTGAAGAATCCTTCGCCGACTGCCATTGAAGAGGTGGCATCGTGGGCTAGGAACACCCTTGGAGTCGACCTTGAAGTTGACAAGGAATACAGGTACGTGGTATTTAGCGACCTGAAGAAGAACTACCTCGGGGTAAAACCGGACGGTACTGTCGACGTAAAGGGACTGACTGGAAAGAAATCTCACACGCCTCCATTTATCAGAAATGCATTCTATGAAATTTTGAACATCCTTGGCAAGGTCAATTCCGAAAAGGACTTCGAATCGGCCAAGGATAGCATCAAGAGAATCGTTCAGGAAAATGCAAGGAACCTAGAGAACCACAAGATTCCACTCCAGGATCTGAGCTTCAATGTCACCATTAACAAGTCGCTGAACACATATGGCAAGAAGACATCGACGGGAGCAAGGACGGTCGACGGTAGGAGCACCGACACGTACAAGGGACTGCCGCAGCATATCAAGGCGGCCAAGATGCTTGTCGAGTCCGACAGAGGGCGGCAGATAAGAGCAGGGGATGTGATTTCCTACGTCAAGATAAAGGGCGGCGAAGGGGTCAAGCCTGTAGAGCTTGCAAGGCCAGAAGAGATCGACACCGAAAAGTATCTTGAGACGATGGAGGCCACCCTTGATCAGATACTATCTGTCCTGAACTTTGACTTCAAGTCGGTGCTTGGGAGGCCCCGCCAGCAGAGCCTGGACGAGCTTTTCTGGAAGAAATGACCGGCAAGATGTGCTCTCTCCACTCAATCTGGTACCGGGTCAGATATCTTGACGAGGTCGTTTACAACGCTGGACACGTGCATTACGGCCTCGCCTTCTAAATTGCGAGCGTGCTGGAGGTCTTTATAGAGTTTTAGCCGGTCTTCGTGCCGGGCGATGGCCCCGTCGGCCTGCTTGAAGAAGTGGAGTGTCATGCCTGTGACGTATTTCAGCGCAAGAAGGGCAGACGGTCGCGCCCACGCCGGGAGCACTTTCAGTATCCTTGGTGCCTCCCTGTTTATCAGGGTGATTGAATGCCGGGTGGCCTTTAGGATAAGCTCCTGTCTTAGTGGCGTATATTCAGGCGCCCATTTTGCCGCGTTCTTGAGCATGGCTCTCAGCGGCATGAGTGGGAAGACCCAGATGAATGCATTGTGGTGCTTTATCCTATCGATGAACTCGATGCTTCTTATCACATCATCTTCCGTCTCTCTTGGAAGTCCGGTCATCAGCGAGGCCACCGTGAACCAGTGGTTGTCATCCAGAATGCCCAGAGCTTCATCAATGACATCGGGCCATTGTTCGATGGAATATGGCTTTACTTTGCCCGGCATGATGTTTTCCACCAACCGCGGGCTAACGGTCTCAAGACCCGTCTCGACATATCCGGGATTCTTCCTGTCAAGACCCATGATTTCCGAAATTGCCTTGACAGTCCTGGGTGCGGACTTGACGGTCGAGCATGCAAAAAAGTCGGTCACCACCTGCTTGACGCCGGGGAACTTTTTAACAGACGTAAAGAGATCAACTATGGCCTTATGGTTCACTTCGAAACTTCCCAGCTTGCGGCCATAGAACAGGGCATCTTCAGAGTGCAGCTCTATCCGGTGGATCCCGTGCCGCACTTCCACCTCCACTTCCTTCAGGATGTTTTCTTTGGGTATACTTCCGAAAAACAAGAGATCAGGTGTGCAGAACTGGCAGCCTCGACCGCAGCCCCGGGTTATTTCCACGATCCCGCCAGTTGAAGGACCTCTGATCAGCGGAACCTTGTCCGACCGCATGGGCCTGCTTGCTGATGTACGCTCTGGCAGAGATTCTCCCTTCAGTACACTTTCAAAGAGAGGACCCACGATCGACTCTGCTTCTCCAGATACTAGGCAATCAACCCCCCATTCTTTGAGCATTTCGGGATGTTCCTCGAGCTGCCAGATGCCGGGGCCTCCGATTATCAGTTTTGAACCGTATTTCTTTAGGAGTGGATTCCTGATGATGTCAGCAAAAGCTGCCGCTGTGTAAGAACGTGCAGGCCACCAACCGATCAGCCGGAAAAGGCATGCATTCAGCTGAGACACTGCAGAATAGCCCATTGGGTCATGAACCGTCAACCCGATTATCTTGGTGTCCGGGCCGATCACCCGGTCCAATTTTCTCGGGTCGGCAATGATGACTTCATCTTCAGTAAAGCCGTATTCCAGAAGCGCCGCTTCGATCTTGCGAAGTGGGTATGGCGCGAATTTCAGCCGGCCTTCGTCGTCGCTATGAGTAGGAAAGAAAATACTTTCGATAATCCCTCTACCATATGGCATCTTTGGATAGTTAGATGGAATGCATCCAAGAAAGCCAATCCAATTTGAGTGTCTAAAGTCGCTAACCGCCGTCTTACTGCCAGAAAGAACGATTTTGTAACCGGCTGGCAACCTGCCTACACAATTGTATGAAGAATTTTATAAGATTTGCCTGCAAATCTAGCAGATTCTTCTCTCATTAAATTATTTGTGTTATGATAGTTGTCCGCCGGTATGCAGGTTGCGTTAGACCAACATACAAAGCGGATGCTGCTCGTGGTGAAAGCCATCCTGATGACAATCTGCTCGCCTGATGTCTGTTCTGCTGCCTTATGGTCAAAAGGCGTAATTTTCAAAAAATGTGTTAATGCGAGGCAAACGAAGGTAGTGTTTGGTTCAAATTTACGAAAAATCTGCAAGAACCCTTATAATCATAGATTGTACTTTTGTCTCGATGCCCACATTCCTTGACTCACACAAGATGGGAAGTATGGAAGAAGAGGCGATAAGGCAGGCTCAGAAGGCACCAAAAGACGAGGACGGCATTGCTCACAAGAACATTTTCTTCAATAAGGAAGAGGATAGATGTTTCTGTCTTCTTGATGCGCCCAGTAAGGATGCGGTGGAAAAGCACCATCAAAAGCTTGGTATGAAGTGCGACTGGATAGTTCAAGTGCAATCGGCGGCATAGCATAGTAGTAGCCTCTATTCTTACCATCTTTTTTGGTCAATTCTTGGGTTTGCAGGTGTGTTCTGTGTATATGTGTGTGTGATCACCATAATCCATTTGTCTCGCCCTTCTCCCCTTACCCCGCGATATCTGTGGCATTCTGTGGTTCTATGGAGCCATCCCTTCGCCACCAACGTCAAGAGCCTGTTTTCTGGTACAAGGGTGACTTGTACGAAAGACTCGCGAGAATCTCACGGTCACCATCACGTCTCCACACGTTGGCGATCGCCCGCATCCTTTCTTTTGGCAGAACCTTTATTATCATAATTTATTATGTCCACCTGTTCTTGCAGACTTGTAGTTTGGAGGACACAATCCTGTCGCTATTTACGGTGCCAGAGAAGACTAGGGCCGGTTACAGCTTTGCTGACACGCCTGTGAGAATTTCGTTCCGGGAATCAAATGTCGTAGTATATGGCGTGCCCCTTGATCTCACCACAAGCTTTGGCAAGGGCACTTCGAGAGGGCCGGAGGCAATTAGGCTTGCTTCTGCACGCCAGATAGAGACATTCATACTGGACGAAAAGGCCGACATTTACGACATGGTCGGCATATTTGACCTAGGAGACCTGAAGCTACCAAAGGCAAAGAAGAGTCTTTCCAAGACGCTTGTATTTTTGGACTCGGCTATTCAAAAGGTCGTCGGGGCGTTGCGTAATGAAAACAAGATCCCTGTCATGCTTGGGGGGGAGCATACTCTCTCATATTATCAGATAAAGGCGGTCGCAAACGAGAATCCACTCGTGATACACTTCGATGCTCACCGCGACATGAAACCAGAGTACGAGGGCATCAAGATGTGCCACACCACGCCCTTTTACCATCTGCTTGAATACATTCCCGGCAGGAATCTGATTCAGATAGGTATCC
>DATLXY010000098.1:0-2622 GCA_035575335.1 Nitrososphaera sp.
GGCTTCCAGGGCAACCTGGAATTTGAATTGACTGGAGTAGTTGTTACGTTTCTTGGGCATCTGATTGATCCTCCACAGGCTTGTAGATGTTAATCTAAATCCACCTTAGCCAGTGGTCTAGTTTTTGGGGACAATCATAGAGGATGGTAGAACATTATACTTCGTTAATGGGTCTCTCGGTATTTTCGTAGACAACCCACAAGACGATGAATACATTGTATATGGGGAAAATGCCCGTCTTGCAATGCTTCAACACCAAATCCAACAGGAAATTGATAGTGGGAGAATACCATTAGGAGGAGGTGGAATAGCACGTGTGGGAAGAAGCGGCGGGCGCTCGTTGTGGCAACGTATCAAGAGGCTATTCGGTCGGAGCCCATCAGTGCCAACCCTTACAGGCGCTAGCGGCCGTGAGATGGCACGTGAAGCGGTACAATACGTAAAATCTTTCCCAGGAACAGCAGAGCAAAAGGCCGAACTATTTGAACAACTCGCAAAGCAGATTTCTGAAAAGAGAAGGGGAGCATGGCAGGCAGCCCGTATGCGAGGCACAGATGGGTCTCATGTTTTTTCAGGCCAACAAGGAGAATTGCTTGTAATTAAACTGAATGGTCAGGTATTAAGGGGTAGAATGCAAGATGGAGGAGTAGGTTTTGGCCAAGGAGGCACAGTAACTCCGAATTATAGTAATTTAAGGCAGCTAGAGTGAGGTTTTTTTCATGTCGCATGATGCAAATCTGCTGAGACAAGAGGAAGCATGGGAATTGTTACGTTCAGTGGAAGACCCTGTGGTGAATCAGCTAATGAACCGTGCTGCATTCATCGTTACAAAACGGTTCACGTCAGAAAATGCATCACTTGCTGCAGATTTCGATCTGCAATTCTTTATGGAAGTGATGAGAGAACTCTTCACTGATGGAGAAGCTATAAGGAAGATTTTAGACGGTGAGGACCTACGAATGTGGTCCGATGATGATTGATTAATAATCAGGGGTTATGCAGCATAGGCTAAGTGATGCATCTGGCAAATTCATGCAACTTTTGGGAGCAAGCCGATGCCGGCCTTACACCAAGTTGCCTCTCAGATTCCAGGTAACATAGATGCTAAAGGTACAATCATCGCCGATGTGTTAGTTGATACTGAAGGTCAGGTGCAGTGAGTTAGAGTAAAGAAGGGACATCCGATTTTGCGTCGCGTTGTAGCAGAAGCGGCAAAGCAGTGGAAGTTTAAACCAATAGTTGCCGGGGCTCCCGACATCGTGTGCATAAAAACATGCAAAATCATTAGGGTTTTTGCCAAAAATGATGCCATCGATGTCGTGAGCCCTGACAAATAGTAGTTAAAGGTAAAACTGTCGCTGCACGCCTACGGGCAAGCAGGTCTCGGCTGGAACTCTCAGGCAATGGGTATCGTGCCTGCGCTCGTTCTTCGCCTGGATGAGAGCGACGGGCCGGATGGTCTCGAACCCATCGGAGAAGCTGCTATGGCCGCGCAAGAGCGAGACGCTTCCGCACGTGCTTTCAGAAAGCGAGATCGCCCGGCTGATCGAGATGGCAGACACGACAACGGACATCGGCATCAGAGATCGAGCGTTGATGGAGACTCTTTATGCAACGGGGATAAGACACGCTGAAGCGCAAAAGCTCAACCTGTATGATGTGGACACAGCAAGAATGCTGCTGATCGTGAGAGAGGGCAAAGGCAAGCGTGATCGAATAGTGCCGTTGACTAAAGCCGCCTGCTACTGGCTTACGCGCTACATTACAGTGGGGCGGCCTGAGCTTATCGCAGGCAAGAAGACCCTGAGCAAAGGAAAGAAGCCGAAAGCGCCGACCTCAGCATTATGGCTGAGTGTTGATGGTCGGCGGCTGTCGTATCAAATGATCTGGCAGCGAATAGACGAATATGCGAAGCAAGCCAAGCTAAAGGCCACAGTACACACCTTCTGCCACTGCTGCGCAACGCACCTGCTGAGAGGGGGCGCGAGCCTGCAGCACGTGCAGCAGCTACTAGGCCACAGGAGCCTACAGACGACAGAAATCTACACGCACATCGAAATAGAAGACCTCAAGCGAGCCGTCGAGCGAGCATCCGATAGCGATTGAAAGTGCTTGCTTGAACAAGCCGAAAGTCATAATCTTGGAACGAGAATCGCTTCTTCTTTTAGCTGCTATTAGCCGCTGTGCTCTTTGATAACTTGCTGATTCGGTTGGCGTTGCCGCGAGCCGCTGCGCGTTTTTAACCTCAAAAGAACGTGACACAGAGAGCGGGTTGGATTATTTCCTGGCCAGGTACTACTCATCGGCACAGGGAAGGTTCACCAGTGTTGATCCGTTGCAAGAGAGCGGCGATTCTGGACACCCGCAAAGCTGGAACCGCTATGCCTATACATTCAACAATCCACTAAGGTACATAGACCCAACTGGTGAGTTCAGTGTGCCTATTTCTGGAGTGTCTGCAATCGCTGAGGATATGCAACGTATAATTCCCCCCGAAACCTGGACAGATAGATAAGGTGGAATCGCTGCGGTTAGAATCAGTCAAACAGGAGGACTCGATGAAAACGCAGCGTAAGCGCCACAGCGCAGAGTTTAAAGCCAAAGTCGCACTGGAAGCCATCA
>DATLXY010000099.1:0-2017 GCA_035575335.1 Nitrososphaera sp.
TGCCTACGTACAGTTTCGTCATCAATGCAGCGCTGGTACTGAGGCCAGCAAGGATCACATTGCGAGGGGAGGGTTGGTACTCGTTATTGTTGAGAAAGTATACCGCTAATGAGAGGAAAAATACCAACGCTGTATCAAACTGACCTTGCCGAGCAAAAAAGGTCGTGAACGGATGCAGGCCGAACAGAACAGCAGCGAGAAAGCCGACATGTCTGTTGACGATCTTCTTGCCGATTCCGTATATCACGAACAGGGTTAGGCCGCCAAGGAGTGCAGAAAAAAATCGAGCTGAGAATTCATTGACACCAAACAGGTGAAACGCGATCGTTGTGAGCCAGACGTAAAGAGGGGGATGAAGAGAGGAATACAGTCCATCGACGGCGAAGGAGGTTTGGTCGAGCCAGCCTCCAAAACGGAGAATACCCTCTGCCCGCATGGCGTATAGCGCCTCATCCCATGCCTGAAGGTCTTTGAAACCGAGATTGATAAATCGCAGCAATCCCGTTGCCAAAAGGGCAACACGGTAGACGCGTTCTTGCGCGTTTTCAGAGAGACCCAAAAGCATAGAGGATGGTAAAGAATTCAGCCACCCACACAGCCACCAATCCACCGACCACGACCAGTAGAAGAATTTGTTTTGTCCGAGGCCATTGTAGGATCGTTTCTCTTAAGTTCAGCGCGACGGGAGCAGCAAAGAGAACCAAAAACGGCATGAGAGGGAAATGAAACCGACTTCCACCGAAGAAGATGAAATGTGTAACGATCCAACAAGCAAACAGGCAGACCACGAGCCACCAAAGTGTTTCCCTTCTAGCATTCAGCAAACCGACGATACCTAATAGCAGTAGAGTGATGTAAGGCAGATTAACCAAAACAATCAAAGGAAAGGAAAGAGAAGCATACTTCACGGCGTACCGCTCGCTGACGTCTTCCGGATTAGGATGGAAGCTCCACACGAGCAATCCCCCTTCACTGGAGAAAAGATGTGCTACCTTCTTGAAGCCATTCAACACAAACCGTCCCGGATGTTTAACAATGTACTCTAGTGCATACTGATATGCCATTTCATCCGCCTCCAACTCGTTCTGTGCATCTTTCAATGCCTCTTCAGGAAAAGAGCTGTTGTAGGCTCCAGTGGCGTTGGGGTTGTTACCGATGAGGAGATTGATACCGCCGTTCGTCGCCAGCGTTGCCTTTCCCAAAGAAAAGTAATTGCGGACAACCCAAGGGCCGATCACCAAAAGCGCTCCCAACACGACGAACTTGTAGCGTCGCAGGGGTACAGCAATGAGTGGCATAACGACGGAAAGGGCGATAATAAACAGGAACATTGCGGGTTTCATCAGTGTCAGCACGCCCAGTAAGCACCCAACGAGCGTTGCGGATAATCCGCGATTTAGCGCCCCGCGTTCAAGTAAGAAAATCGCTGCGACAAGGAGAAAAGTGAAGACCGATTCGGACAACAAGAAGTTTACATAAAGGACGGAAGGCAAGTAAAAAAGCCAAGCGGATAACGCGAAGAGTTGAGCTTTTGGGTATGTATCTCTTACAAGTAAAAATAGCAATAAAGCCGTCAGCCAGTCGATAACCGCTTGAAGTAGTTTGACAGCTATGGGATGCTCGCCAAGAACAGCATAAATCCCTGCGATCAAGAGCGGATACGCGATAGGGCGATACGCGGTTGGGATATTGTCATAGCCATAGGTTCCGGTGTTTAGGAAAGCAACGGCTAACTGGTGGTAGTCGCGCTCGTCAGAGATCAACGGTCGTTGGTGAACAAGTACGAAGCTCACTCGTACCAACAACCCGAGGATCAAGATTACGAGGGCTGTGCGTGGAAGCTGCTTAAGACGCAAGAATGCCATGGTCGCGGTAAAGTTGCATCAGTCGTGCGTTGACCGACTCAAATGAATGGTATTTTTCCACCCAGGCTCTTCCTTCCCGTGCTTTTGCACGGCGCAATTCAGGAGAATCGATGACCTCGATGATACGCTCAAACAGTGTTTCAGGGGTGGCG
>DATLXY010000100.1:0-4207 GCA_035575335.1 Nitrososphaera sp.
CTCGACTACCTGATGTCGTTTGGAGAGCGCCTCTCGACGCCGTTAGTCTCATTCGCGCTGCAGGATATTGGTATCAAGTCTAGTTATCTCACTGGGAAGGAGGCAGGCATAGTTACAGATTCCAATTTTGGCGAGGCCAGACCGCTGATCGACACGACGAAACTTCGTGTGAGTCACAAGCTGGAACCAATGCTCAAAGAGTGTTCGGTGCCGGTGATCACCGGTTTTATCGCCGCTGACCAGTACGGCAACATCACTACAATAGGCCGCGGCGGCTCTGACTATACTGCGACTATAGTCGCAGCAAGCATCGACGCAGACGAAGTTTGGCTCTGGAGTGACGTCGACGGGCTCATGACAGCTGACCCAAAAATAGTATCGGACGCGCAGGTGCTTCGAGAGGTATCATTTGCCGAAGCTATGGAAATGGCGCTATTTGGTGCAAAGTATATGCACCCGCGCGCGCTTGAGCCTGTGATCGATACCAAGATCCCAGTCAGAATTCGTAATACCTTCAACGTCAAGCATTCCGGTACCCTAATCACCCAGAATCCGAGCAAGCAGTCTCAAAAGATAGTCAAGTCGATAAGTGCCATCCGGCACACCGCCCTCATCGATGTGAGCGGCGGAGGAATGGTAGGAACACCGGGAACGGCGGCCAAGATATTCGATACTCTTGCCAAGAACCGGGTGAACATCATGATGATTTCGCAGAGCCCGTCAGAATCAAGCATTTCAATGGTCGTCAGAAAGTCAGATCTTGACAAAGCCACCACGACGCTCGAGCTCAGTCTTCTTGGAAAGGTGATCAAGCGAATAGACGTCAACGATGACGTCGCCGTCATTGCGGTAGTTGGGTCCGGAATGCGCGGGATAAAGGGTGTGGCTGCAAAGGTCTTTGGCGCGGTTGCAAAGCACGGCGTAAATGTCATAATGATAGCTCAGGGTTCGTCAGAACTGAACCTCGCGTTTGTTGTAAATGACAGCGACTGTGAGCTGGCCGTGAGAGCCCTGCACGAAGAGTTCGAGCTGGCAGGACCTGCTGGAAAAGGATAAATTGCAATCCATCAATCTCTGCAAACATGAGCGCGAGTAGGGGCAAGTTATATGTAGTCGGCATAGGGCCGGGAAGCCATGACCACATGACCTATCGCGCTAGACAGGTCATTGAGGAGAGCGAAGTCATTGTAGGGTATGATACGTACGTGAGTCTTGTCGAAGACCTGATCGCTGGCAAGGAGGTCCACCGATACGCCATGACGCAGGAAGTAGACAGGGCCAACCAAGCTATAGAACTTGCAGAGAAAGGCAAGATTGTTTCGCTCGTATCATCGGGCGACCCGGGAATTTACGGGATGGTGGGCCTGATCTATGAAATCCTAGCGGAAAGGGGGTGGGAAAGGGACAAAGGAATCTATGTTGAATGTGTCCCCGGAGTTTCTTCGCTTAATTCGTGCGCCGCGCTTGTAGGATCTCCGCTCATGACAGATTTCGCAGTCGTCAGTATGAGCGACCTGTTGGTGCCATGGGATATCATTGTGAAGCGAGTCGAAGCGGCAGCTCTTGGGGACTATGTCACTGTCATTTACAACCCCGCTAGCAAGAAGCGCGTACATCAGCTGCGTGACGCGCGGGAAATATTCCTGAAATACAGAAAGCCGGAAACGCCAGTCGCAATAGTAAAGGGAGCGTATAGGGAAAGCCAGCGAGTGGTCTTGACAACTCTGGACAAGATGTTAGAGCATCAGGACATGCTTGGAATGATAACAACCGTCATCGTTGGGAACTCGTCTACTTACAACTACAAGGGCATGATGATAAATCCTCGAGGTTACACTTCAAAGTACGAGCTGGTAAAACAAACAATGCAGCAGTAAGAAAACCATGCAACATCAATTTCTCGGGGTCGCTTTCGCTTTTTAAGCCTTCAGAGCCCATAGCATGCGTATGACCAAAATCAAAATTTAATTAAAAATTAAAAGGAAAAAGGGGTTGGTTGCGGCTTTTAGATGACTTGCCACGGTCTTGTTGCGAAAGTCACGCCAAGGCCTGCGCCAATAATTACGCACTGGTATACGATGTTGCTATATGGAATTGGCTTCAGTAATGGCTCACCGCTTACCGTCACAGTCGCACCCCTGCCGAGACCTGGACCTACGTGCTCAATGTTAAGCTGCGTGTGCACATGGTATGTTCCCGGCTCAAGAGCCATTACAGTCATGGAGTATGGAATCGTTGCACCTGGTGGGATGTCGAATATGTTTCCTGGTGGGTCTCTGCTCAAGAACTCCCATCTGTTGCCTGCGTTAGCTGATTCGCTGAACAGTGACAGCCATGCTCTAAGTGGCCTGTTGACCAAGCTCCTGAGCTCTCCTGTTACTGTCAGTGTTTCGCCTGTGTTCAGTGTCTGGTCTGAGAATTGCTCATTGTCAATCCTTACGAATCTGCTCTGAAGTTGTGCCTGTACACCGTGCGCCTCTGCGTTGTTTTGTAACACAAAACCGAATGCTGACAGCACCATGACAGTTGCAAGAGCCGTCACGACCAACGTCTTGCTTTCCATCATATCCCTATATCTTAGGTAGTCCAGAAGGAACAAAGATATATACTTTTATGGTACTCAACGGGAAGCCGAATTTCGCATCGTATTAATGCTAATTAGTGGCGAGTGTAAAGGAGTAGTGGTAACGCTTGTCTGCTTCTGAAGATGCTTCTTCAACAAGCTTGGCTCTTTCAAGCATTGAGGAGATAGGGCCTGCTACTGAGAAGCGTCTCAGGGAGGCAGGTTTTAGGTCGATCCGGGACCTACTTGTGAGAGGACCTGTTGATATCGCGGAAGCTACCGGGATGGAGATCGACGAGTCAGTAGAGATATGCAACAAGGCAAGAGTAATGCTTGAAGAGCTTGGAATAATTGAGAAAAGCTTTGTCACAGCTACCAGCCTCTACAGCAGGCGGAAGGAACGCATATCGACGGGCTCAAAAAGCTTTGATGACCTGCTAGGAGGAGGCCTAGAGACCAAGGCCGTGACCGAAATCTATGGTGAATTTGGCACCGGCAAGACACAGCTTTGCCATACGCTATGTGTACTGGTCCAGCAGGACAGGTCTGTAGGAGGCCTTGATGCGAAGGCGCTCTACATCGATACTGAAAACACGTTCCGTCCGGAAAGGATCGTTTCCATTGCTCAGGCACGAGAATTTGACCCGCACAAAGCGCTTGAAAACATCGTTGTTGCAAAGGCATACAACAGCGCACACCAGGAGCTCATTATCGAAGAAGCGGGCGGAATCATCGAACAAAATAATATAAAGCTGCTAATAGTCGACTCGGCAGTAGCACACTACCGCGCCGAGTTCTTGGGTCGCGCGACGCTGTTAGAACGGCAGCAGCGGTTGAACAAGTTCATGCACATTTTAGTAAGGATGGCTGAAACATATGAAGTGGCAGTAGTCGTGACAAACCAGATACAGGCGTCGCCTGACGCATACTTTGGTGACACAGTCAGGGCGACTGGCGGCAACGTGGTCGCGCACACAAGCACCTACAGAATACACCTAAAGCGTTCTGGTAAGAACAGGATAGCAAGAATGGTCGACAGCCCGTACCACGCCGAACGAGAGGTGCTGTTTACACTGTCCGACCGCGGCATTTCAGATGTCAACCAAGGTAGATAATATTAAATTAAGGCTGGTGGCACCGGCTTGCTATGCCACGTTCGCATGGTACTAGAAGAAAAGCCCGTTCCATCCTGACAAAAAGCAATGTCGTCAGGGGCATATCTTATCTGCTTCACGATTACAAGATTGGAGACAAGGTTGTTGTAGACGTTGACCCGAGAGAGCACAATACCACCCCTCACAGGAGGTTCCACGGCAGGATAGGCGTGGTTGAGGGAATTGGCAGGCGCACCCTGAGAGTCGCGGTGATGTTTGGCGGCAAGAAAAAGATTCTTCAGACCCGCTTCAACCACATCAAACCTCTTGCAAGCGCGGCAGAAACGCCAGTGGCAGGTGCCAACAGCAAATGACAGACATAATAAAGAAAGAGATAGTAACACTTGCACATGTTAAGGAAATCTTGGAATCGGTGAAACCAGATGACATGGATCAGATCCAGCGGTGGACTGCCGATTATGTGACCAAGTTTGCCAAAGTAGATGCAAAGACCGCCCAAAATATGGTACGTAGGCTCGTAGAAGAATGC
>DATLXY010000101.1:0-2474 GCA_035575335.1 Nitrososphaera sp.
GTAGGTCGCTTGGCCAGTTCTTGGGGCCAAAGGGCAAGATGCCAACCCCGCTTCCATACGGGGCGCCTATAGAAAGCATCGCAGAGCGCTTCAAGAACTCTGTGAGGGTCAAGGTGAAGAACCAGCTTAACGTCTCTGCCAAGATAGGAGACGAAAAGATGGATGATAATCAGCTAGCTGAAAATGCAAGCACCATCATTGCTGCAATCGAGAAAAAGCTGCCGCAGGGTGAAAAGAACATTCGAAACGCAATAGTCAAGTTTACAATGGGCAAGACGGCAAAACTAAGCTCACTGAAAGAAAAGGAGGGGAAGGGTGGATAAGATATGTCGCAACAGATGGCACAGTATACCCGCAAGCACTATCCGAAGAAGAAGCGCCTGATGTATCAAGAGCTTCAAGAGCTTCCAACGAAATACAACGTGATCGCACTTTCAAAGATGACCAAGGTCCGCGCAGCGCAGCTAATGGCTATCCGCAAAAAGTTCCGCAACGATATAAAGATTAGGATAATCAAGAACAAAGTAGCGATGAGGGCCTTTGACAAGGTTCAGAATGTCGCAGGCCTCGACCAGCTGAAGAACCAGCTCGAAGGTCAATGCGCTCTCATGTTTACCAACATCAGCCCATTCAAACTCAACCTCATATTCGCACAAAACAAGATTTTTCTACCAGCCAAGGGAGGAGACATTGCAACCAAAGAGATCGTGGTGCCGGCAGGAAATACCGGCATAGCACCCGGCCCAGTTCTGTCAGAATTCAAGGTCGCCAACGTTCCCACAAAGATAGATCAGGGAACCATATGGGTATCCAAGGACACCGTCGTGGCCAAGCCCGGCGACGTCATTTCGATGCAGCTAGCGTCACTCTTGAGCAAGCTCAATGTTAAACCGATCGAGGCTGGCATTGCAGTCAACTTTGCGATAGCCGACGGCCTTCTCTTCAAGGAACAGGACTTGAAGGTCGACCCCGAAGAGTACAAGTCAGAGCTTGTCAGATCGTTCCAAGAAGCTCTTGCACTGGCAACCGAAGTGGGCTATGTCACTCCAGAGACTATCAAGCCGATGCTGGCCAAAGCACAGCAGCAAGCAAGGTCTGTCGCTGCAGAGGCTGGATATGTAACTCCAGAAACTGCAGAGTTTGTGCTGCCGAGGGCGAACGCAAAGGCACAGGCTGTGGCAGCCAAGGCAAAAGAAAAGGGTTACAACCCTCAATAATTTCTCTATACTGCTTGTACATGTACAGTGTCAACTTCCAAATAGCAGAAGCATCTTTACAAAATAAAGTAATTCGCAGTTACTTGTGGTCTTGTGGTGCCTCTTTTTACTATTGTTTTTGGCCGCACGAGGAGCAGAACCTCGCGTCCTTGGCGATCTGGCTGCCGCAACCTGAGCAATATTTAGAGTCAGTACTCACGTGAACCTGCTCCAAGCTTCTAAGGCCCTTCTCCTCCCCAACAATTTCATTGATGCCTGCCAAGACTCCTCTTATTATATCGTCATTTAGGTTGAACACCGGCCTGATCCTCTTGCCATTTTCGTCCTTGCAGCTGATTTGTATCATTAGGTCGTCCTCGTGCAAGCCTTTCTTTCTTGAGATGATAGAAGCTTCCTCAATGTTTTGCGCCGGAATAACAATAGTCTTCTCGTGCTGGTCACCGACGCCAGACTTGAAGACGAGTCTGTTCTTTCCGCCTTTTTCCCTGAAAAGCACCAGCTTGCCGCCCTCTATCTGCTTGTTCCATCCAGGATAGCCTTCGACATAGTCGCAGTCATACGACCTGCTGTCAACACCTGCTGCTGGTGCATTTGGGCCTGCACCTCTTGCAGTCGCCGAGGCACTCGCTTCAAGGAACCTTGCTTGATCTCTGATGTACTTCCATAGTCCATCCTCAAACTTCTTTGCGACGTACAGTTTTGCCAGAGTCGCAGAGATTCCTACAATTGGAACAACAAAGAGAGGTGCAGATGTAATGATGTTCTTACCCCATTCCCCTGTGCCTATGGTAACTTCAAAGTTATCTGGCTGCCCTCGGATAGTAATGTCAATGCTCCTTCTTGCGCCCGCCGCAGTCCTGAGGGCTCCTGCCTTTCTTGCCTGAATAAAGAACCAAGATGCGGGTTCTGACGAATCCTTCGAGAATGCCACCTCGAATTTGTTCTCCTGCAAATACGTCTCAATCCTGGTAGCAAGCCTTTCTAGATCGACATCTAGGTTTGTGTATCGCTCTGTTCTGGCCATATCGGATCGTTTGGAAGAAGGAGAAATATATTATGTTTATGATTTATACAAAGGCTCTGTTAACAGCGTAATTCGTATAGCTAGGACTGCCATAATCTTTCATTGCCATATGAAAAGAACCAGAACAGACCCAGTTGTAATCACATATGGTTTGTACTTGTATATTTCAATTCTAGGAGTTTCAGGCTGGCAGCGACAAATCCTTGACACCGATCAAAAAACCGTGTAGCTGT
>DATLXY010000102.1:0-3909 GCA_035575335.1 Nitrososphaera sp.
GAGCTTGGTTACAATAGCCGCCACTGTTGGTCTCTTTGGTACAAACGCACTTATGTTTCGCGAATTTAGCGTTTCTGTAAGAAATGCATCCAGATGGTTATACCATGGGTCATTAATTCGGGTTGCAGGCATCATTCTTTCACTGGGTACTCTTTTATTATGCGTTTCTATTTTTGCAATACCAAAAGTAGAACTCGAGCTGTTAGCAATTGTTTTTATTGTGGTTTTCATCGAGTGTAACATTCAGTTGAACAGTTCGTGGTTTAAGGCTCTTAGAAAACCATGGCTTGACTTCTTGTACACAATGAGTCGCAGTCTCTTAGTACTTTGTGCAGTCATAGTCATGTTAATCTTTGCACCGAATCAGTATGGAATTGCCTTCGGTTATTCTTTTGGAGGGATAATTGTATTATCTGTGATTTTCTGGCAATGGTGGCGCCCGCTGGGAATAGGGGCCAAGCTTTCCTTCCAATGGAGGCAAAATTTATTCTCGGCCTTAGTGATTCTTTTACTCGAAGTTATGGGGTCAGCTTATACGGAACTTCCACAAATTTTATTAGGTGGCACCGCAACATTCAGAGAAGTTGGGATTTATGCTGTATACTACCGATTCCTTAGTCCCTTCAGCTTGCTCTGCATTTCGTATGATCAAGCCTTTAATCCTGATCTAAATAGATTAGTACGAACAAATAGAGACTATTCTGCACTGCTGAAACGCGGTCTTTCTTGGATGGGTATTATAGGAATGGCTGCTGGCCTGCTTACGTTGGCTTTTGCCCCGCTGGGTATTTTGTACGTGGCTGGCCTAGGAGAGATTAATTGGGACGTAGTAGCCCTCTTTTCTTTTTTCCCTGTTATCAGCGGTTATGCCGCCATGATAGATAATACGTTGATAGCATTGCGAAAAGAACGATATGTTATTTTTTCGCACGCGGCTGGAATAATCACATTAATTCTAACGTTTTTTTTGATTCCATCCGCAGGTCTTTTGAAAGCAGTAGTTGCGTTTCTATCTGGTTTTTTTGCAAAACTTGTTGTTGCAGCACTAATTCTAAGATCATGTGTGAACGACTATGGAATATCAAAGAATTGATACCGCAAGCGAGCATCCACTCATCATAGATTGCCAGCGAACACTTGCAAAGCAGGTTTTACAGCTGTGTAACATTCCTTTTCGCGGGAAGATGCTAGATATAGGGCCAGGCAAGGGCATTTTCACAAGATTTTTCTTGCAACTTGGCTTTGAAGTAACCTGCATTGACGTAGACTCTACCTTCAGCGACGAATTCAGACACTTAGGTGCGCAATTTGTGAAAGCGGACCTGCGTGAGGGTCGGTTACCAGTTGAGGATCATAGTTTCGATGTGATTTGGTGTTCCCATGTGATCGAGCATGTCCTGGATACACATGGGTTCTTGCTGGAATGTAATCGGGTGTTGAAGCAGGACGGCTATGTTATCATCCGTACGCCGGACCTCAAAAAAGTCCAGTTTAACTTTTGGTGGGACCCAACTCACGTGCACCCGTTTATCCGAATTTCTCTTGAAAGGGCTTTGATTTTAGCTGGCTTTCAGCCTGTTCTTGTGAGCAACTGCGATCTACCCAATTTGAGAGGACTCCATCGCGTAAGAGCTTACCGGTGGTTACCATTTTTGAATTGGATGGGAGACAATCTGATTGGAGTGGGGGTAAAGAGAGGAAATAGGTAAATATGCACAAGATCGTTGTTGCACGCGCGTGTGGTATCGGGGATGCCTTACAGTTGACCGCCTTCTTAAGGGCAATCAATGCAATCTACCCGGACGCACAAGTTACAGTAGCAGTATCAAGTTATGCGAAACCTATACTTGAAAATTTGAACCTCAGGTTCACTCTTATGGAGCTGCCCCAGAATGTGATGGCACCAGATAGATGGAGACAGTTCTTAGGTTGGTTAAGGTTCGCAAAACAAATTAGAGCACGGTATGATCTGGGTTTTTTTTTCGTAACCCCATTCACAAGTAGCTTGGTGTTTAAGTTTTGCAAGATTCCCGTTACGGTAGGCCTGTTGACTCGTTCATGGAAACCCTTTCTACCCTTTACTCATATCTTGTGGATTCCAAAAAATCCGAGAGATATTCAGACTCCCATCGGTAAGATATTCTTGCAAGCCCTTGAGGCTCTTGGACGTGATGCCACACCATTCTCGCTAGATTATGAATACAACGTGAGCAAAGACGAAATGCAGTGGGCATCTAGTGTTATCGGTGCAGCGAAATCGATACGGATTGGGCTATGTGTACAAGTCGGAAATGAAGCGAATCCATTTAAAACGAAAGCCTATCCTATTGAACAATGGATTTCGTTGATTAATTTGTTGTTGCATGCTGGTTTTGAAGTCTTCGTCTTTGGTAAAGATAAATTGGGTATCGAGTGGAATTTGGATGGGGTAAAAGATCTAACCGGAAGATTCACAATACGAGAGACGGCAGCATTGATGGAGCGGATGGATGTTATCGTCTCCGCAGATTCCGGCCTTCTTCATTTGGCAAGCGCCATAGGAAAGAGAGTAATTGGCTTGTATGGACCCACCGCTCCCGAAGTTTACGGCCCTATTGGGAAGAACATTTCCATACTCAAACAACGCTACCCATGTATGCCTTGCTATCGGTTCGTCTGCGAGCCCGGAATCCCCCTAGAGGTAGGGTCGTTAACAAAACCTTATTGCATGGCGGGTATATCTCCCTCCGTGATTTTTGAGGAAATAGCCAGACTAGTAAGGGCAGTTGACTGATGAGCTTTTGGTTAAACGCAAGAACTCTTTACAAGAAGCTCTTTAAGTATGCATACGTGGGTGGTGTGTGTCGGTATATTCATTTCAAGCGGGCACTTAGTCAAATAACGATCTCCGAAAACGCATTCATACTAGACGCTGGTTGCGGGAATGGTGAAGTAGCGTACGCCCTCGCGAGACGATTCCCAAGGGCGACTATACACGCATGCGATAAGAATGAAAGCTATTTTTGGAACCGTCTCATTCTACCTAACCTGAGTTACGAAATCTTAGACCTTTCAACAAGCAATTTTGAGAGCCAGCGTTTTGATCTAATATACAGTATTGACGTCTTGGAACACATCAAGGATAACAGAAATGTTTTGAAGTCGTTGGCACAAGCCTTAAGACCCTGCGGTACAATAATAGTATTAATGCCTGCCCTAAATGACAACAAGAGAATTTTTGGGAGAAGATTTTACAAGCAATTTAATGCATGGGCTGCAAAGGAACATATCGGAGAACGATATACCCTGTATGAACTTACGCAAATTCTTGAAGAGCTAGGTCTCAGGATTTGCTACTCCCGCCACACGTTCGGTTTTTTCGGTCAACTGGCAGCAGACATTGAAGCTCTTCTCCGGACATTGTTCGGTCCTTTAGCTAAAGCGCTCATACCCTTGTTGCTTCTTTTGTGTATAGCTGATGCCATCACCAAGAACCAAGATGGCAACGGAATGTGTGTCGTCGCAAGAAAAGTTTTGCGCTCACGTGATGGCCAATGAATCACTGCTTCATTATTGATCATTATATTGTGAAAGAAAAAGTGGAACGATCGTGAGTGACACACGGAACAGAGTAATTGAAAGGTATCACACGGTAACCAGAAGAGCGGATTTACACGCTCCTGGAGTCGTCAAAACTCTTTTCAAGTCATACGACAGGATTCTGCAAGGACTTTTGCCAGCCAACATGAATGCGTCGATGTTAGATGCAGCTTGCGGTGAGGGAGGGCTACTTCTGTATCTCCGGCAAAAAGGCTATGAGAATCTCGATGGTTTCGACCTAAGCCCGGAAAATGTGAACCTTTGCCATGAAGTTGGACTTGACTTCGTCAAGCGATGGGACGTTCTTAAGATTGATTCTTATGCAGGGGC
>DATLXY010000103.1:0-2177 GCA_035575335.1 Nitrososphaera sp.
TCCGTTCCTCCTGAACTAGCGGCATAGCAGGGCGTGGCCTTTCCTCTTCTTCAATTGATATTGGTTCTAGTACTGCCGGAGCCACAATAGCAGGGCGTGGCTCCTCAACAGGTGCTGGAGTAGTGGTAGCAACAGGCTTTCCTTCTGCCGCCAGAGCGCTTTCAACCCGCTCTGGACGAGCCGTAGAGATCAGGTCTGCGACGCTCACTTCTACACTACCAAACATAGATTCGATGAACTTGTCAGGATCAAATGGGATGATGTCATCGTAGCCCTGTCCTACACCTACGAAAATTATTGGCCTTGAGGTAATGTGCGCAATCGACATAGCAGCGCCCCCCTTAGCGTCTGCATCTATTTTCGTCAATATAGCGCCATCAAAGTTTGTATACTGGAAGAACTCTCTCGCCTGATTTATGGTGTCGTTGCCCGCAAGCG
The DNA here is from genome assembly GCA_035575335.1 of Nitrososphaera sp. Taxonomy (GTDB): domain Archaea; phylum Thermoproteota; class Nitrososphaeria; order Nitrososphaerales; family Nitrososphaeraceae; genus Nitrososphaera. Next base: position 439 of record DATLXY010000103.1, read on the forward strand.
AATCACCGACGAAGATCTTTATGTCTGGCTTGACCACCCTTACGATCTTTCCCATCTCGTCCATCAGGTTCTTGGACGTCTGCATCCTGCCGGCCGTGTCCATCAATACCACGTCGATATAGTTCTTCTTTGCATGTTCGTATGCATCACGACCCACGGAAGACGGGTCAGCCCCATAGCGTTGCTTGACTAATTTCAGAGAGAGCCTGTTGGTGTGCTGCTCAAGCTGTTCTATTGCCCCAGCTCTGTGCGTATCGCCTGCGGCCACTACCACAGAGAACCCGGCCTTCCGCAGGAGGTTTGCAACCTTGGCAACGGTCGTCGTCTTGCCCGTACCGTTGATACCGAGAAACACAATTACAAATGGGCCCCCCTTCCTCTCCTTTTTCGCCCTTATCATTTCAATCAGGTCGAGCTTGCCAGCCCGTGCAAATATTTCTGCGACTGCGGCTTTCATTTTTGACTGGACGATTTCTGTTGCATCCTGATTCTTGTCTAGCTTCAGACCAAGCAATTCTTTCTTTAGGTTCTTCGAGAGGTCTTCGACAACTTCCTGTGCCACATCACTTTCCAAGAGGGAGATCTGAAGGTCAAGTAGCACATCATCCAGAATTTTTTCTGTGAGCTCTTTCTGACCTATGCTTTTAGCCGCGCTGGAAAAAGCCTTTTTCAGCTTGTCAAACATGGTTCTTCAGCCAAGCTAGCCTTGCTGCTGTTGTACCGCATGTATCATCTGGTTAATCCGGGATTGCAGCTGATCCATACGCATGGCTAGCTCTTGCCTTTGCATCTCCAGCTGCCTAGCGGCAACTTCATATTCCTTAATTCTTGTTTCAACATAATTAAGGGCGTCTTCCCTGCTCTTTTCGACCGCGACGCCTGCCCCAAGGTTAACGAGAAGCTTCTTTATCGGGGGCACGATTGCCTTGACGTATACCCCCATCCCCATTGGCATGAGTGATTCGACCTCCGACTCTGAGCTGATATTCTGGATCGTGGTGGAAGCCAGCCGGGCTTCCTCAATCAATCTTGAGATTGTAACCTGACGCGTCATAACGTCGTTCATATAAGCTTCAAGGATCCTTGATTGCTGAACCATTTCGCTGATCCTCTGCTCCACCGCAGCTAATTCTCTCTGCCTGGACGGATCGCTGGCGGAACTCATATCTATCAACTTCTCACTGCTCTTGTTCGATTTTTAAAGCTTTAGATTCCGAAGTTCTGTGTGGAGAAATTCTCCCATCACACCAACTACTTTAGGAGAGCAAGGATTATGTCATCGTGAATGACGTGTGTACCGACTAGAAGGCAAAGAAGAAGAATGGTTACACAAGATGCTAGATTGCTGCGTATCAGCACTCGCTCAAAAGGGCAGGATGTTTTCTGAGTACAATAAGACGGTATCCGAGGTATCGCAAGAAACACCGCATATAGGGAACCTTTCCACATGACCGCGTCATTCAATAGGAACGCATTCATATCCTACGGCGACAACGATACAGGTAAAGAATGAATTGATGTCAGCTGACCAAGCAGATATTTTACTTACCAGATTTTGCCTAGAGCTTGCGAGTTGCAACTACATATGTGGACTAGTGACTACCCACACGAATAAATTCGTGGGCTTCTTCCTGCTTCCTCGACCGCTGTTGCTGTTGTATTGATCTACAGGCGTGACTTCCCGGCGTTCCACCGGTAGCTGTAATATTTGCAACCCTCGCTTGAGGATGTTGTTAATA
>DATLXY010000104.1:0-9458 GCA_035575335.1 Nitrososphaera sp.
TGCCACCACTCCGATCCTGCGTCACATAGAATCAGTTCGACCTGAGAATTGCAAGCCTTCAGAACTTTTATCATGGCGTCAACAAGCTCGGGGCCTGTGCCGTCGCCTCTGATTACCACTGCTGTCTTGGTACTCAAATCAGAGAAGACCGCACTTATTTAGCTATTTAATCTATTGCTTCGAGGTCAGTTCGATACGAGCTACCATCTGGTTGTTTGATGGGAACGGAGGAGCGTCGGAGGGTCGAGCAATCTTGGTGAACTCGCCGGCTTCAGAAAAGTACGAATATTCAATGTTGTAATTGGAGAGATCCAAGATCCGTTCCACGTTAGTGCCAGTCGAGTTGTCGACTACCGTTATGGTGTTGCTGACGTTATACACTTTCATAAAGTCTCCAAGTGTCAGCCTTACTGGCCGGATGTATTCTATGTGTACGACGTTGCCCACTTCATCGGTGTGAATAGGACGCATGCATTCTTCCCCATCCTTTGGCTGCTTGCCAACGTCATCTGGTAGCAACATTGGATTGCCATCGACAATTACTTCGATTCTTGGGTGAAGCTGGAAGGTCTCGATATTGTGTTGCCCGGGCCTAAGGCAGACGTTCCATGGCTCAGGAGGCGGCGCAAACGCCGGTATTATCACGAGTGCAATGAGGGTGGCGGCCCCCATTGCAATAGGGACTATGAGCAACTCCTTCTTGCCAAGTTTTTTCTTGGGCTTTTCCTCCTTTATCTTGCGCTTTGGCACTTCTTTGCCTGCAGTATGGGCAGGCCAAGGTGTTATTATTGCTTTGCGCGCCTTCTGTCAAGCCTAGGCTGGCGACTCAACTTCGATACATCGGCTCAGAAGATTAGCAGTTCTATCGAGAATTGATTTCCAGTCACTTCTCACTTGCATTGTCCTGTGAGTGCTTGAACACTCGATCGCCGCTCGGCAGATCCTTTGTGACAACTATGTCGCCATCAAGTCATTTCTTGCATGTTGGCGGCAAGAAAACAAGGGTGAAAGGACGCACTGCGTCGAAAGGGCTCGCAAATTTTGTCACAGCGATTACAATGCGACATCCTGGCAGCAGTACAAAAAACTAGGGCATAATCTCAAGGCCCTTCAATATCGCAACATATAGTTCTCAAGTGTGCAGTCTTGAGGCGCTTGGAGACTATCTGGCTGAATGCTTCTAATTCAGGAGGGGCAGCAATGGCCCTACTCTTTATGACCCCCTGACACTGCCGCAGCCAATAACAGCAGCAAAATCGTCTTCGCAGAAAAGTTCCTAATAGGTCCTCCCGTCGACCGACGACGCGAAGGAACGTGCGCGCACATTGTTAAATAATGCCTTATGCGGATGTAACCCGTTGAAAATAGTCCATCTCTCAGACATTCATATCGGCGGCCTTTTCGTGCAAAGTGTTTTTGACATGGTTGTCGACGAAGTCAACAAGTTGAAACCTGATGCGATAATCGTAACTGGCGACCTAACAGACGATGGTCTACTTTTCCAATTCGAGAAGGCAAAGAATGAGCTGAAACGGTTTGCCTGTCCAAACATCATTGTTGTTGCCGGCAACCATGACTATAGACACACAGGCTACTTGCTGTTCAAGAAGTTCTTTCCATCAAAGCAGATTTACGAGTTTGACGACGCTGTTATTGTAACGCTTGGCACTGCGAGGCCGGACAGGGACGAAGGCGAGGTCGGATATCGGCAAAACCAGTGGATGGAAAAAACACTGTCCAAGTATCCTGAGACGAAGTCCAAGATAATCGCAATGCATCACCACCTGATCGGCATACCTGACACAGGCACCGACAAGATCATCATCCTTGACGCTGGCGATACTCTGCGCACATGTCTACAATCAGGAGTGGATCTCGTTCTATGTGGACACAAACACCGGCCATGGGTCTGGAAACTTGGACGGCTGGAAATAGCATATGCGGGAACAATTTCGTCGACGAGGTTTCGTGGATTCTTCGAAAACTGCTACAACATAATCGAAGTTGAAAAGGGCAAAAAGCCGCGTGTCGACATCAAAATTGTAGGCAAGAAGCGCTTTCCACTAGCAGAGATCGTGGAGCAATACAGACCGTTTCTTGAGCAGGCGTAAGAACTGGTAAATGCGCTAGAAGAGGCACCACCAAATCTTCCCAATCCTACTTGAAAGAATTAAACTGTAATTTTGTTGCATAACGAGAGGCAGTCAGACTAGGGGTAATAATATATGCAACAAGATTTCGTCATATCAAGAGAATCCTAAGGTCAAGTCATCCAAGAATAAATTTCTGATCTGCTCTTTTCTAAAACAGGCATTTCATTCTCTCAATCTCTCGACTCCTAAAGCATAGCCAACATGAATACACTCATCAGTTCTGCAGCTTAAGCACATCATCAAATCATCAATAATTCTTACTTCAACTATTTGCTGTTTCCTTCTATCATACATCTCAATTTTGTTGTCATATATTCTGAGCGTTAGAAGTCGAAATATGTCTTGTTCCAAAACGTCACCATGATAAGTTTCTGCTAAGAATTCTGATTCATTACTCTAACTCATGGAACGACTATTGTCTGAACTATAGCTAAGCTTGGACAAACTCAATTGTTCAGTAGCTCTAACTGTAAATAATACATATTCTTCGTTTGATTCAAAACTAATCGGCAAATTACGATAGTATGTTTTGATTATGTCTTGTAGGTATTCTTTAAGAAATAGAGACCATTTTATTCCATGATTATGTTTAAGGATAAGCTTCACGATATTGGTAATTCCATTATTCTTGAATACTTGTAAAGAAAACCAACCAGAATACTTAGACATGAATTCCAAATGCTTGAATAACTCTTCAGGTCTGCTAGTGTCGTAGATCAGTGAGAATAACGACTTTACCACTTCTGGGATCAATTGCTGTTTTAGAATCTCCCAATCTTCATCGCTTACTGTATCAAGTAGGCCGGCAAAAAGATTAGATGGAAGTATAATTGGATTCAGCGGTTGTATTGATAATTCGAAGCTAATCCAACGTTTGAGTATTTTGTTAAGTAGCGTATTAGATGATAGATCTTCTCTATCAGCATGTTCTTTGAGGATCTGCAGGGAATCAGCATAGATACGAAATGTTATAGGCACTGACCTATTTTCTTTCATCTTTCTTTAGTCGCCTCTCTTTACAATTACTGTACCTTTAAGCCACGGATGGATATCGCTGAGATAATTGTAAGTACCTTCTTCCGTAAATGTGAAAGCCCAAGTTCCTCCTCCCGCTTCAATTAGGCTACGTATTTTTCCAAAGTCTCCCGGTGCATTTACGTCTTCGCCTATGACACGTTCTGGAGAGTTACTCTGATTTATCCATACTACGGTATTGTTAACGCCTAGCACTACTGTGATCTCTTTTGGACTAAAAGTGGGATTGGCGTCGGGAATACTTGCATTTGCAGGAATTATGACAGTAACTGATTGGGGTGGATGCAGTACATCAGAGCCAAATGTATTCCTAGGAAGAGTCGTATTGATAATTAGGCCAGTTGCTACCGCTAATACAATACCTGTTACTATAGCTGCTATGATTGGCACTTTTTTAGATCTTTTGCTGTTATTATCGTCGCTCATGTGCACGTATATTTACGTGGAATAGCTACTTTATCATGACGTTTGTATGGCTTGTACAAATACCAATTAAGTTGTTGTACAAGGTGTATCAGTATTGGATCGGAGGTTTGTTTATTATTCCGACAATTGGTTAGATACTTGATAACTGGTATGTTCAAGGATGGTGCATCGACCGATGCCGAGCTTAAAGAAGCATTACAAGGAAAGACCTTGAAGGTCTATCTCACGCTACTTGACTCCTCTGAACCAATAGGTGCAAGGGAGATGCAAAGGAGGTTGAACTACTCTAGTGTTAATGTGGCCGTACACCACTTGGATAAACTTTGCAAAGTCGGCCTGGCAGCAAAAGACGAGCATGGTCGATATTTTGCAACCAAGAAAGTAAACATTGGAATAATGGATCTTTTCATGAATCTCGGAAGAATTCGCTTCCCGCGGCTATTATTTTACGCTGCATTTTTTGCGGCATTTTCGATAATGTATTTCACTACCGCACCAATAGTAATAGGAAGAGACAGCGCTTTTGTAATTGTCTTGGCAGTAGTGGGAACAATTCTATTTGCTTATGAAGCATTCAAAGTTTGGCAGCAGCTAAGCTAGCTGCTAGATTAAGAGAAGTTCTCAATTATTTCAATTGTGCCCTCCATCCAAGGATGAGGTTCACAGTGATAGTGATACTCCCCTACTTTTGTAAATGTGAATTCAAAAGTTTCACCCGGTCCAATAACAGTTCCATGAGCAAGGGAATCGAATTTGCCATTTATCTGATCTATGTAGGCAGGCTCATCCGAAGTGACAGTATGTGCAAATGTATCTTCATTTGTCCAAACAACCTTGTTTGATATGCCTATTATACCGCGGACAGATTTTGGCTCAAAATTCTTGGGATTAGATTGTAAAAATGAATTCTCTAGAATTCTGACATTTGTAACTTCTGGAGGATTTAGTATCTCTTTTGGCAGAACAGGTCGCTTGTTAGCTTCTGGAATGTACATAAATTGGTAGTATGTCATGCTTACAGCTACTGCAATTATAAAGGCAGTTATTGCAATTCCAGCAGTATTACTAGTTATTTGTGACATAGAAATGACCCTTTAGTTCATGCTCAGGCAATATCAAAGAAAAAGTAGAGAGTGGTCTGATGAGACCAATCATTGTTTCATTCATTTTGCTCTTACGTATCCCTGTGGCACAGGTGATTCTGTTGCAAGTATCTGTCTGATCTTTTCCAAGTTGGCAGTTACGGTGGCAGCATCAGCAGAGCTAAAGACGAAGTGTATCGTGTCAACTATTTCGCCGTTTGCCAGCTGTATTCCACCCACTGTCACGCCATTTCCAAAGGCCATGTCATTTGGTATGTCTGCAACTGTAAGTGGAGTACCATCTGCTTTGGTTACTGAAGGGTCTATGACAAACTGCACGCTTGCTCCATCCACAAGCTTGTCAGATGCATCGTAAATCCCTGCTTTGCTTGCACCGGTGTTCTTGTCCTTGACAGTATTGACTCCTATAGCAGCGCTTACCTTAGATTCCAGATCGCCAGCCCATTGGAATTTTGATGTGTCCCTCTTGAAGATGTACACCACTACATTATTGGCTGCTGGTGCTTGAGCTGCAGCTGGTGCATTCACAATAGATTGTATCGCAATGAACGAAGACAGTATTGCTACTGCCATTCCTATTGCAATGTAAGATTTTGTTTTTGTATTTCTTTCCATTTTGTTTTCACTCCTTTACGAATCTGCTGCCATCACGCCCAGAACGCCAGTGCTCGCATAGATGGCTGCGGTACCTCCGTTTAGAGCTCTGAGCTGAACTTTCCATGTATGCGATGCTGCAGTTACGCTGTCTGCTGAATTTAATGCACCGACCTCATGTAGTGTATTTGCTGCCCATACAAAGTTCCGTTCAGTTCCATCAAACAACAGACGTGCGTACTGACCGTTTGTTGATGAAGGAGAATAGTTGCCGAAGGTGAAAGTTGCTGCGCTCTTGGAGTGTCCTGAACCTGTGTTGAAGGTGGTGGTAAATCCGGTCACATCTACATAGCTTGTAGATGTAGTTGTAAAGTCGCCGGATGTGCAGCACTGTGCTCTACTGCTTGTCGCCGCATATGCATTTGGTATTGCTGACGCCGTTGTTCCCATCGCTACTACTGCAACAATTGCCAATATTGCTGCCATAGTTAGCTTTTGTTTGCTTTTCTGAGACATTTCCGAAATCATTTCCATGATTGGAAAATTCTAGTATTCAATTTTGAGAGTACAAACAATCAGGAATATCTTATAGACAGACATTTAGTTATTGATGATTGCAGCTACAACCATTTGTGTACGGAAATCGGGATGCTAGAATTTAATTGATTGGATCATTGCGGCAGTGTTTAGATTCATCGTATCAAATTTTACATGTACAGATCTTGCTATCTGTGCCTTGATATGCTCAGGTATCCCTCCACAGCATTTGTTCAATATCTTGGTATTCTCCCATCCACCCAAGCTGGCTACATAGGCTAGCGACCAGTTTGCTGCTGCCAAATAATACTGAGCCATTGTGTGCCTGAACAAATGAATTGGTTTTCCATCAAAATATGGACCATCTCCTAGCGCATAGATCCGCGTCTTTTGAGCCAGCTTGATTTATCAAGCTCTGAAAATAGCTTTCTGAACCTGACTGCCATTCTCTTAGCGAAATAGCCGGCTCTCAGACAGTTTGCTCTATCGCTTTTGGCATCGTCAAAAAATACAAAGCTTCTGTCTTTTGGCAACCTATCTTGAGCAGTTTCAACAATAGCGCGGCATTCTTCTGTAGGGTACTTGACCCACCACTTGCCTTCTCTTGTCAGAAACCATGAGCCTTTCTTTATCTTGGGTTCAAATTGTTCTACGCGGAATGCCGGAGACATTGCTATTCTATCCCCGCTCATAGATGCCATTGCAAAAGCTCTAGCCCCGGTATGCAGATCAATGTTCATGAATGACCATGATTCCCAATCATTTTTCATTTTCAAGCCGCCTGTTTACTGTTTCAATTTGCTCCGGCGTAAGCATATGATGTCTTTGTATTCGCCAAGCCTCTCAGATGTGGTTGATAGACCATAACGCTTACCTTCTCCATGAGCAAAGTTGATACTGTGAGCTGACAAAAAGCTACGATATGCGACTATGGTGTTTGTACGCTGCATGTGAGGATATGCAGTATTGAACCAAGCAAGGAAATTCTGCCAGTATTCAATTGCAATTTCTTTTCGCTTTGCTGAATCTATCGGCACTCCGTGGCTCACCAGAGTTTCCGGCATGATCATAAGCTGGTCGGATATTCCATGAATGATGTTAATCATGTACCTGATTCTGGTAGCCGGAGTCTTGCCCGACTTTAGGTACGTTATCCATTTCTGAATGGATGGAAGCTGGCTGAACTTTTCATTCTGCAGCCTTGCATATTCGTGTGCAAGCTGCTCTTGAAGCGACATGACGATGTTGCCGTTTAAATCGCGCTTTAGTCCCCACTTTGGATCATTCTCTATCTCTGACAAATACCTTGAAACTGTAGTGTAGTCTTTACCGATATCAAGACCGATTTCGCGGGTGGTGTAATTTCCCTTTTGGATGCTGATCATGATTGCTTCTTTGATCTTGTCCTTGTCCTTGTCCTTGACTTTGATGCCTTTGATACGAAGACGACTCTTTTTCATCAAGGTTCCGCTATTAGTCAGCATTGACGCCTTATCGACCTAATACACCTATAGGTAGACAAGGGATAAAAGTCTATAGGTATATGAGGCGTACGAGATAGATGGGCGAAAAGTCAATCGTGGTCAGGGCAAGCAACAGATCACCATCAGTCAGGACAACAATTCCTGAAAAGATTGTTCAGGAAATGGAAATAGCTGTAGGAGATGTATTGGACTGGGAAACTACAATGCAAGGCGGCAGAAAGGTTGTCAGGGTAAAGAAGCTGGAATAGAGCAGCACTAGTCAAATTGTATTTTAGCTGTAAATATATATGCATGGCAAAGCTGACAAATCTATATATAGTCAGCTAATACATAATACAGTATGCAAGAGCTACTGAAAGGCGATGCATTCTTGTTCGCCCAGAGGCTGGACAGCAAGCCAGTCTACACTATAGAGGATGCGATTTCAGTAGCCGGCTCTGCCAAGACTGCTTACAGACGTCTGAATGATCTGAAAGTGCTTGGCCTTGCCAAATACAAACGTGGTAGCTTCATACTCAAAACTAATGTAGTAACACAGCCGGCAAATATCATAGAAAAGCTTCTACCGTCGTTAATAGCCCTAAGTAGAGCCAGAAGGTTTGGACGAAACTACAATGATTCGGACATCAGATTTGCCATGAACAACATTTCAGACAAATTCGTTACGCTGGACTACAAGGCGTACGAGCTTACAAAATTCCAAACTCCCTTGGATCTATACATCTATGTAAAGGATGTTGACAAGGTTGCTGGTTTTCTGAAGGAAAAAGGGTTCAAGGAAGGCAAGAACGGTCACGTAATACTGCTTCCGAAAATAGGTGATTTCTCTAATGAAATTGAAAGGGTCTATCTTGACTGCATAGCAAACGGCGAACGGAGCACGATGGATGCGATAGCCATAGAGCTACTGTACGAAGACATGCTGAGCACAAGGGGCCTGTTTCCAGTACAGCTAGTTAAAAAGGTGCAAGAAGACCTACCATTATCCAACAGCAAGTGAAAACATGCACCCGCTAATCCAGGAAGCGATGAGAATAACGGAAGACCTAGGGGATGTTGTCTTCATAGGGGCAGTTGGAATATTCTTGCAGACAAAGGCGACCAGAGAATCGCAGGATCTGGATTTTGCAGTAGCAAAAGAACTGCCTGCTGAACTGTTAGACGAGAAACGATACTTTGTGCGCAAGGTGAAAGGAAAGGAAGCAAGGTATACACCACGCGGTTACAAGATTGACATCTATACCCGAGATGTCAGCGGCATACCGATAGACAGAGTAGTTGCAACCGCAAAGGACATTGAAGTCAGGAAAGGGGTGACCGTAAAGGCGGCAGGCGTAGAAGTGCTCGTTGTCTCCAAGTTCAAGGCTGCGGCAAAAAGAAGGGGTACTGATGACGTAGACATACGTACCCTTGTTCAGAGAAAGTACAATGCGATAGATTGGGATGTTTTAAAGTCGCTGACTGATAGTGAGATAGAGTATCAGAGGATAAGGAATCAGATGGATGCGTTGCACAGAATGCAGCTAAAGTTCTAGCTTACATATCATCCGTATCTGGTCTAGCTATGCGTATCACTGCCGTGGTAGGGGGATAGATATACCAAAGTACAAATAATAAAGTCGGAAAATTTTATAGTCATGCTTGATTGTTTGCGTCAAAAAGCTTAGTATCAATAATTTTTTGAACCGTTCATGACTTTGCAACAATTTATGCAACGCTTTTGTTGCATAACGAGCGTGAAAAAGTCATTTCCATAATGAATTAATTAACGAGGAGGCATTTATACACGTACGGCAGCAGTGAAGACTCAGAGTTATCCTGACGTTGTGAAGAGAAGGCATTTGACTGAGCTGCCTTTAATTTCGTGCAACAGGTAATGCTCATCATCTATGATGAGCATTGATGCATAGCTAAAGGACTGAAAATATTTCACATATTATTTGTTCCTAACGTGTAGACATTATATTTATGCTCGTTATGTGATATGAGTACTCTATCTTTTAATGCTTGATATTTGAATACAGCTTGATATACAACTTCTTCGAGTAGACAACCATGGCTCAGATGCCAGCACTGATACCAAAGGAAGTCGAGATCCAGAGACTCAAGAAAATATACATCATGGT
>DATLXY010000105.1:0-4326 GCA_035575335.1 Nitrososphaera sp.
CGACTCTACCACAACGCGGGCACTTTTTGCCAGAGCTCGGCCTGCCAAGTTTCCTCTTGCTTTCTCTTTCACTCTTCCTTCTTTGGTTCAATGAGGCCTACAAGAAAATGGATATAGCTCTTAGTACAAAAATATTACTTACCTAACCCTGTCTCCCGCAACAGGCATTAGAAGTCATTTGCATATCTCAATCAAACACGTGGATGTGTAATTTCTTGCCAGCACTCTATGCAATAGTCGCCGGTCTCCTGGAATATCTCAGGGGGTCGCCTGCAGCAGTGGCTGCACACCATATTATTATTATTACCGCTGTCGTTGCTGTCGGCTGTTGCTGCAACTACTATCATCTGTTGTTCTGAAGAAGGAGACGATGACATCTTTCCCACCTTTCTTGTATTGCAATACAGCATTCCTGGCTTTTAACGCATTCCTAAATTCTCTATATAGATAACAGGCTTTTAACGCCTGGTATATTTTCAATACGTGGAAGAACTGTATGGGATTATCCTTTCTGCGGCCGCTGCCGAACAACAACTTCTTCCAGTCGCCCTGGCTGCACTCGCGATTACGAGTACATGGCTCGGCATCTCTGACTGGCGGAGCAGGACAGTAGGGCATGGCGTAATACGCGTGTGTTACGCGGTGACGATTACTATCAATATGCTTATTGCTGCGGCAGCTATGGTCAGCTCACCTGCTAATAACATGGCCGATGCCATGAGCAAACTGATAGCAAAGGCCGCTCCTACTGCCATCATAATAGCGCTACTCTCCGGCGCTGTAATCGCGTTCTGGAAGCTTGACCTGCTGGCTTCCGGCGACGCATATGCCATCCCTGCCCTGCTGACGATGCTCTTGCTTGTAGCGACGCCAGCCGTGGTGGCAATATACTTTATTGCTGCTATGGCCGGTATGGCGGCAACCTTTGTAGCAAAAAACACACTCAACAATATACGCTATAGAGACAGGTTGTACGGGCCACCCTGGCACCGGCTTTACCTTATGCTATTTTGCTACTACGGCAGTAGCTCTGATATCCGGTACGCGTTTGCATACAAGAGAAAGCAACAACAGGGAAAGAAGAATGATTCTTCTGATAATGATTATGATGGTGACGGTAATGGTAATGGTAATGGTAATGGTAATGGTGCTTGCGGTTGCGGTTGTTGTGGTAATAATAATGATATCAGCGAGATCAGGCGCGACTATGACGGCGAGCCGTTCTATGAGGGTAAGGAGAGGATGTGGCTTGTGCCCGGCCTGCCGCTGCTGTCCGGCTTTGCGCCTGCCGCGGCACTTGTAGTTATTGCAAGTGCAACCATGGTATAGCCTCGTCTCGTCTCAATATTTTGCTTCAAAAATTACGGTGGGGAATGGAGGGAGAAAGGTTCTGTTAACATAACGGGTGATTCATTGGTTGATCAATGTTAGGCTTCTTGCAGGCATCTTATACCATAAATGGTATAACTCGGCACTATAAAAACTTATACCAGAACTGGTATAAGTTTAAAAAGAACTTGGTATTTAGATAAGGTGTGCGGTCGTCAGATGCTCGGAGAGCGTGAGAGGTGTCAGTAACTACTAAGAAAGTAAACGGTGTCGAATATCTATACTTCTCATATTACGACCAACATGAGAAGAAGAAGAAGGAAATCTATTGTGGTCGTAGCAATGAAGCGGAAGCCATTCAAAAAGCAACGGAGCTTAAGCGAGACTACTTAGTTAATCAGTACAAGGAGATCGAGAAAGAACTCAGGTTACTCGACGAAAAGGAAACGCCACCAAAGCGTAAGCAAGCTAGTGTCAAAAGCCCATCGATTACAAATTCAGCATCTGCACTTGAACTATTCAAGAGAGAAGCAGTAATCCATGAGCCAGAGATTTACTTCAAATCCAGCGAAGATATGTCAGAAGTGGAGGATAACTCTGTCCAATTAGTTGTTACTTCTCCACCTTACAATGTTGGTAAGGATTACACCGCATACCGCGATGATAAAGACTTTGAAGAATATCTAGATTTTCTAGACCGCGTCTGGAGGGAATGCAAGCGCGTATTGTGCAAAGGTGGAAGAATCGCGATCAACGTGGCAGATACATGGAGACAACCATACGTACCGCTGCATGCTCTCATTACAGTGAGAATGTTGAAGTTAGATTTCAAAATGAGAGGCATAATCTATTGGAATAAAGGTGCAAGTGTCGGCATTTCTACAGCATGGGGTTCTTGGCGTTCACCATCTAATCCTACTATTCGAGATGTAGGAGAATACATCCTTATCTTTTCAAAAGACAGCTTCAAGCTTGAATCAACCAACAAGATTCCTACCATAACTTCAACGGAATTTACGGAATATACTAAATCGTTATGGACATTTCCCACTACCAACGGCACGAAAGATGGTCATCCTGCACCGTTTCCAGAGGAATTGCCTCGGAGACTAATCAAATTCTATACGTACCTCGGAGATACCGTACTTGATCCATTTCTCGGGTCGGGTACTACTTGTAAGGTTGCGAAGTCATTAGGAAGAAAATCTATAGGATATGAAATTGATAAGAGCTACAAGGCTGAAATACAAAAGAAGATTGCACAAGCTGAAACATTGGCTATCCCGTTGGACAGCTTCATGATCAGTAACAACACTCTAGAAGCATTGCTCGAACAAGCAGCTACATCAGAGCGCTGAAATTTCTTTCACAAAGCGCAAAAGCTGACTTTCTTTTGTGACATCATAAATCGCATCAATCTTTTCACTTCTATACGACTGTAGGGAAGTTGGTATCGCGTTAGTTATAATAAAGAAGTGTCCGTTGGGAAATCTGGTGTGCCATTCTTCAGCATTCGCAAATGCTTTCTTCTTTGTATCGCTTCTTTGCATGCCTGCACGACCTAATTTAGATATACTTCCATCAGGATTTTCGACCGATTTAGGAGAGCCCTTTGCTTCAACAACGACATTATTCTTTATCTCGAAGTCATACAGCCTAGATTGCTCTGAAGACAATCGAGCGTTAATGTTAAACCGTTTTACAAGAAGATAGAAGCAAGCATATTCAAACATCGCGCCAACATAAGCGGCTCTTGCCTGAAACGTAGCCACTTCATAAACAGGCTTGGTGCATGTTGGACATCTGTTCGGTTTTGGTTTGTCGCCCCATGCCCAAGTAAATCTTCCGACTTCAAGGCATTTGACGCAAATCCAAGTCTTGTAATCCAACCATCCTACCAATATCCTTGAAGCATCCATCAAAGTACCGCTCTAGAGACTCATTTGTAATCCCTTTTTCTTCGATAATCCGAAAGTTATCGTTAACAATGTAGGCGTATGGTTGAGGTATCAATCAGGCAGTCAACTAGCTGTAGCCATAAGTCTAAAGTCTTTCTGTATTAATAGAAGATTGTGATGACGGAGATGACTTACGAGGATTTACAAGTATTCAATGACATTAACAAGAAGTTAGCTGAGAGGGGTTTGAAATCCCGCCTATCCTATCTGTATCTAAGTGGCTTTCATAGAGGGATGGTCACCGAATGGGCTTTTGAAAAGGACATAAAAGAGGAAGCAGCTGAAGCCAATATCTTAGTTTCACAAGAAGTTGAAAAAATAGCAACAAACGACCTCTGATTATTGTCATCACCCGACAGTTAACAGGGAAATGAATCACCCGTTATGTTAACAGAACCTGTGCATGTGCTTGTTTATATCTATCCGGGAACCTATTGTGATAGGCTTGGATTTATTTCCAGTACACCAGCTATGCCCATGCCACCAGAAAAACTGGTGTTGCTGCCGGTAGTGAGTGCTACACGCGTATCCCCGTGAACCTTCAAGTCGACAGGGATGGCCATATCCTGCCCCGGTATAGCGCCTACGATCTGCAGTGTAATGGTGCCCGTTTCAAAGACGCGCTGTACTGACGAATACAACCCCCTGCTCTCTGTCAATTCCGTGATGACGGCCCGAAGCGTAGTCTCCCGCTGGCCGTTGTTCACAGTCAGTAAAGCAGTAAATGGCTTAGGTTCAAAGTCACTGTCACGCGTCCAACCACGTACGTCGACAACATAGTCTATCTGGAGCAGAAATGACGGCTTGGGGGCCTTGAACTTGATGTTCAGAGTGCTTACTGGGTCCTGATATATTGTCTCCCACCCATTCTTACACGACAGGTCCGTCTTTGACACATGATCGTCACCTGAGACGCCCTGGTACAGCGGGGTTATGGTTACTGAGCCACTGCTGCAGCTCATCCTGCCTCCAGGTCCGCCGTAGCCCAGCTGGTTGACATGCGCGGCGTTAGTCTGGACATACCCTCTATCTCTGATCA
>DATLXY010000106.1:0-4758 GCA_035575335.1 Nitrososphaera sp.
CTAGCTCTTCATTGCGATATGGAGAGAAAGATGAGAGGACAAACCCAGCTGTATTCACATATGCACTGTACTTGTATTTCAATTCCAGGAGTTCCAGGCTGGCAGCCACAAATCCTTGGCAGCCGCCAAAAAAGAAGAAGAGGAGGAGTAGGTATGGCAGAAAGCCAATATTCACACATATACATACGTACACACATACAGACGGTGCGAGGTGTTACAACGAGGCTTGCAGCGGGTGGCTGCGCCTGCGCCGTTATGTATATGGTACAGAACTGAAGAAGAAGAACCTGATGGAGCGGTTTATCCAGCAGGTCAAGGACAGGACAGAATTTTCGACGACTATTTCCTGTGTAGAAAGAGGAATTGCAACAGGAAGCATGTGTGGAACTGGCTCAAACTGTTCTTGCTATATTTGGACATGAGCGAAGACAGGATCCGGTTCGTGATTTTTCTAGCTAGGGATGAGGGGCTAAGTTAAGAGCCCGGAAAACAAATTCATCCCACCTCTAAAGAGTGCGGGGTTTCTTTGTTTCCCATGCCCTTCATTTGCTAATGTACAGCGGCGGCGGGATAAGTTAAGTTTAATCGGACAGTCCATCAAATCTGGACAACCTTATTATACTTTTGACGGTTAGAATGGCATGTGAAGGTTCACTGTCCTGACTGCAACGGCATTGCAGAGCTGGCAGACGACTTTACCTTTGTAAGGTGCTCAAGCTGCGATTTTGACATGACATACGGCGAATACATCAAGTACATCGCCTATAAGGATTCGCGCTATAGAAATATCTTGAGCGATTACAAATAGCGTGGTGCGTGCTCGGAGGAAGGTGTTGTGTAATAGCTTCCGCCGCTCGTTGGCAAACGCGAGGGGACAGGGTTCACTAGTACGCATAGAGTTAAAAATTAGAAACTAGCAAAGCTCCACAGTCCCTTTGGTAGAAGCAGCCCTCCTGTTCGAGCTTCCAATGAACCTCCTAGGGCTTGGAATCTCGGCCTTTATTGGCAGATTCGCCTACTCCGGCTACACGGCTATTGCCAGTGCAAACCTTCTACGCCTCACTTTTGCCTTTATCTCGATAGCCATAGGCTTCGTGCTCATTGCCGGCGGGCTGTTTGCAGGTGAATATTCGCAGGCAGTAACAACCTCTGGACTTGCCATGCAGGCTCTTGGCTACTTTTTCATAGCATTCTCTCATAGTCTCAAGAGCTTTGACTTTGCTCCTCTAAAGTACTTTGCGATGTTTCCACTCGCTGTCACCGGATTCGTTATCCCGGGTAATTCAATAGAACATCTCATAAGGTCAATTTCTTTTATTCTACTAGTATATGTTTCCATCGAAACAATGGCATCATACATGCAGAGCAGGAGAACCAGTACCTTAATGATAGGTTCCGGTCTTGGTCTGCTGGCAGGTGCAGAACTCATGTCCTGGTACAACTTTATCTATCCCGGCTCCTTTTACGTGGCTGCGCTTACGACCAAGGTCTCTGGGTTCGGACTCATGTTTGTCCCATTCTCTAAGTTTGGGCTAACAAGCGGATTGGGGAGGTTGAATTCTGAGAATGGCAGCGGCCTATAGAACTCACGTTAGCATAATTGCGGACATTCTGTCCACTGCAAAGGAGTACAGCTACGAAGGGTACGACAGCGGCGCAACGGTGACTCACCTGATGCGCAAAGCTAATGTGCCGCACCAGAGACTGAGCTCGATCATATCTAATCTGATGAAGTCAGGATTGCTGGAAGAAGAGTCTTCAAGGTATAGAATAAGCGAAAAAGGAATCAAATTCTTGAAAGCATACAGCGAGTTCAAAGACTTTGCAGAAAGCTTTGGCCTGAAGGTCTAGCCGTTCTACTCATCTTCGTCGTCTATTTCTTCCTCGTCTCCAAACTCGTCCTCTATGTCAAACTCGTCCTCGAAATCGTCGTCCTCTGACATATTATATCTCTGGCATTAACCGACTAAAACGTTCATTATAAGTCTTCTTTTCAGCTATGAAGTCTGTGCAGCGGTTTTTTGCGTGGCACTGGCGGGCATTTGGCCGGATGTCGTCAGCAAGCAGGAGCATATCCCCACGATACAGCGCCTTATTTCCGGGCCGCCTGGGATTCTCGACACTACTTCAGAGTGAAGTTCCTGAAGGTGAAGGCACTTGTTGCAGAGCGGATCGCTATATGGCAACCGTCGATAATCTATCTGGGGCGGCCAGAGTATTAAGCTAACTAACCCAGTCAGCTTTTTATAGCGATGAATAAGACCTCATGCCACAATGGGCCGGGTAGACAAGGGTGTCAGCTGCAGCGTGGACGGCTGCGGAAACCAAGCCGAGCGATCAATGAGTGGAGCTAAAGCCAGCATGGCTCCGGATTTGGGCTTGGGGGGAAGCAGGCGTGTTTACCTTTGCAGGGAACACTACAAGGAATGGAAAAAGCTCACCAGGGAAGACAGAGAAAACGAAAGGGCCAGATGGGCTTAAATTAGATTAGATACGTGATCGGCATAGGATATAGAGGATATATTATATGCGAATGCTGCAGCTCCATTCTGATTTTATCGAATACGAGCCGATTGAAAAAGAGATCAAGGATGCGGAGGAAATTGCGTCCAAGTCCAAGGTAAGGCTCGAAGATCTGGTAGTGGTATTCATCGCAGTGGAGAACGGTGACGACGAAAGCGTCGCTAGGGCAGCAGTTGGCGAGATCAAAAAGTATCTCGACACCGTCAAGAGCGACAAACTCTTGGTTTACCCTTATGCTCATCTCAGTTCAAATCTTGCGCCGCCGTCTGTTGCAGCAGGTCTGATAAAGACAGTCGAGAACATTGCAAAGGAATCTTCGGTAGCTCAGGTCTACCGCGCACCTTTTGGCTGGACAAAGTCTTTCAACATCAAGGTAAAAGGTCACCCACTTGCAGAAAACGCCAAGGAAATAAGCAAAGAGGTCGAACACGAACATGCCGGCGGCCACTCAGACGTGACAGAAAAAGAATCGTCAGCTCTCAAGGCCGAGGAAAGGCTCCAGTCATTCTGGTATATCCTAGAGCCTGGCGGCGAGATGACGCCAGTAAGTGAATACAAATTCAAGAAAGAGGATCACAACCTGCAGGTGCTGGCAAGCTATGAAATGGCAAAGAACAGGACCGTCAACGAGCAGCCCGCTCACGTGCGACTGATGAAAAAGCTGGCGATAGCAGACTACGAGCCGGCGTCAGATCCAGGAAACATGCGCTACTACCCAAAGGGCAGACTGATGAAGTCACTCATCGAGCAGTACGTGACAAGAAGGGTAATGGAGTACGGCGGCACAGAAGTAGAGACTCCGATAATGTACGACTCAAAGCATCCGTCTATGGAGAGCTACTTTAACAGGTTCCCTGCAAGACAGTACAACATACTGTCTGACAACAAGCAGCTGTTCTTGCGCTTTGCAGCGTGCTTTGGGCAGTTCCTCATGGCAAAGGACTTTAACATCTCATACAAGCACCTGCCGGTTAAGCTGTACGAATTAACTCGCTACTCGTTCAGGAGAGAAAAGAGCGGTGAGTTAGTGGGGCTCAGGCGGCTGCGTGCGTTTACTATGCCGGACTGCCACGCACTGTGCAGAGACATGGATCAGGCAAAGCAGGAGTTCCGCAAGCGTTTTGAACTTTCGATAAGCGTCCTGCAAGAGCTAGGACTTTCAGTTGAAGATTTCGAGATGGCGATCAGGTTCACAGAGGACTTTTACAATGAGAACAAGGAGTTCATCACCGATCTTATCAACAGGTTTGGCCGGCCCGCGATAGTCGAGATGTGGAAGGAACGGTTCTTCTACTTTACACTAAAGTGGGAATTCAACTATGTGGACGGTCTTGGCAAGGCGTCCGCGCTCTCGACGGACCAGATAGATGTAGAAAATGGCAAGCGTTACAACATCGCGTTCGTTGAGGAGGACGGCAGCAAGAAGCACCCAATAATACTACACAACTCGCCCTCTGGCGCAGTGGAGCGAGTAATCTACGCGTTGCTAGAAAAGTCTGCCAAGATATCCCGGGCTGGAGGCACTCCATCACTGCCGCTGTGGCTGTCACACACACAGGTGAGGCTAATTCCTGTTGGCAAGGAGCACACAGAATACTGCGAAAAGATCCTTGCAGAGCTGTCTGCTAACCAGATCAGGGCGGACATTGACGACCGTGACGAAACCGTGGGCAAGAAGATCCGTGAGTCAGAGACAGAGTGGATACGCTACACCGTCGTTATAGGAGACAGGGAATTGAATTCCCCCAAGCTAACGGTGAGGGATAGGAACGAGAGCAAACAGCGCGAGATCACCTTGCAGGAGCTTGTATCTGAAATCAAGGCCCAGACAAAGGGCAAACCATATCTTCCGCTGAACCTGCCGGCACACCTGTCGGCGAGGCCGCAGATCATGGTCTAGCGTATCTGCGTGACAGTATCCTGTACAGCGTTTGGGCGGCCAGTGCTCCTTCGCGATAGTCTTCGCTTCTGAGGCCGACCTCGACCATGTCCATTCCAATCAAGCGGGCCGAGGGGCTGATCGCCTTGACCAGCTTCAACACTTGGAACGGGTCAAGCCCGAACGGCTCTGGCGTTCCCGTGCACGGGACGTAGGACAGATCATAGGCATCAATGTCAAATGAAATGTAGATCTTCCTGCCGGCCGTAGTCGTTTGCAAGTGATCGGCAACTGCATCGATGTCGTCATGAACCTTCCAAGCATCAAACGTTGTCACTCCGCTCTTGACCGCGATT
>DATLXY010000107.1:0-4056 GCA_035575335.1 Nitrososphaera sp.
GTTTGTGGTCAGCGATTACATGACGATGCGGGTCCTGTCTTCGGCTGTCCATTTACTACCACCCGGCAATGCACTACCTCCTACTTTGGAGTAAAAAAGTGTCCGTTGCAGGGCGTTCTCATTCTAGCGGGGTCCGGACTATCCGCGTGATGGCAAGGAGCTACCAGAACATGGCAAATGAGATGTTCCTGAAAGCGTCGCTGTACAACATGTTCATGGGAATGAAGGTGTAGTCAGGAGTCGATTAGACACGCAAGGGTTAGTCAGTTATGCAACAGAGCAAAAGTATCTATTTATTTAGAATGTTCCGCAGCGCGCCTAGAACAATTAATTCCAGTGAGACTGCTATTCCAGAATCCTTTTTACCATCTACTATAACGAAAACTAACAAGAAACCATGGAGCACATCATCTACCACCACCAGGGCAAGGAATACACCGTATACGAGACTCTGACGGTAGAGGAAATCAAGACGATAATGTCCATGGAAAAGGATAGAAACAGGAAATTGGATGCGCTCAACAAGAAATCGGTAAAGAGATATTTTGAAGATACAGACAGGATGGTGGTGACAATACTTAGAAAGTGCTTCCACATGACTGACGATCAAATACAGGAAATTGACGAGATGAGCAGACGGAAATTAGTGTATTCCTTTATTCAGTTTACCATAACAGCAAACAATCTTTCGAACTTGTGAAAGCTACAACCGTTACCTGGACATAGTAGAGGTTGTTTCTGGAAGCGTATTGTATCGAGCAATTAAATAACAATTCCTTGCCTGTTCATATCAAAGAATATAGTCAATGCTCATGACGTTCGCATACGAGCCGGGAACGACAAATGTAGAAAGTGGGCGAAATTTACACTCAGATCTCCCGCATTTTGGGCGACATTACCATTCTTATAACATCCTATCTCCGGTCACGTATTCAAGAGGAACTAGTCGTGCCGGAATGTTCCACCTAGATCATCTTTATTTTGTTCGTTGTCTTCATTTTAGAGAGCTTTTGTCACCTTCACCCTCACCATCTCGCTCATAGGTCAATTCATCTCGGGGTAGGGATGGGAACGACGGCTGTGGCGACTACTACAAGAGATCGAGAACACTAACGTTTTGGATTTTGGCTCGACTCGTCTTTATCTCTGGCTTTGCGGCAATGGCGCTGGAATTTGCAGCCAGCAGGCTGTTGACCCCGATTCCTGGAGGTTCGATTAGCACTTGGGGCGTGCTTATCGGGACAATTCTAGCAGCACTCACCGCAGGTCACCACATCAGTGTAAGGCTTTCCTATAGCAGAGAGAGGCCCTCGAGTATAGAGAAGCTGTGCTCGGTAATGTTCTAGTCAGGTCTGTACATTCTGTTCATTCCACTTATTATCT
Organism: Nitrososphaera sp.; assembly: GCA_035575335.1. Taxonomy (GTDB): domain Archaea; phylum Thermoproteota; class Nitrososphaeria; order Nitrososphaerales; family Nitrososphaeraceae; genus Nitrososphaera. The sequence goes on from DATLXY010000107.1 coordinate 1,384, forward strand.
GACCTGCAATACAAGAATCGCTTGCGTCGTCTCCTTCTGCTCCCTTGCTGATTGCTTCTACTCTGCTGCTAATTACCCTTCCAACTGTGTTCATTGGGATCGCCTCAGCTTATGCGATCAAACTTGCTACGACAACTTTGTCCACCCTTGCAAAAAGCCGGAAACCTTTATTCCATAGCCACTGCAGGAAGCATCGCCGGCACATTTGTGACTCTATTTGCTCTGATTCCTTCGCTTGAGATTACAGCGATAATATTTGCATTGGATGTTTGCTTATGATTCCGGCAGCTGTATTTTTGCGAAAGCTACCCAAGTTTCTAGCCGGCTCGCTGGTCTTATTGGTATTTGTATCGAGCACTACACCTATTGATACTGCAAGCAATTTCATATCATCACTATCAGATTTCGAGCGCCTCGATCTTTCGGTGAATGTCGCGGGTTTGCTTGGCACCACCATACACAGACAAGAGACTCCATACAGCCAGGTGCAGGTAGTTGACTCTGGCACTTGTCCTCTTCAGGAGCTGTCAACAGTGATTCGCAGTCCAAAACACGGTCCCTATTTATGAACGGCGTTCTGCACAGCCAGATGTACATCGATTATTTAAATGACTTGGCTTTATTGTAAACGCAATTCTTTCCACTCGGTCTTGTATTCAATCCGGATGCCAAGAGCGTACTGTTTGTTGGAGGAGGGTTCTCCGGGCCAAAATATTTTCTTGACGTCTATCCCAACATAGAAAGGCTCGATGTTGTGGAGATTGATCCGGTTGTCATAGATGTGGGAAAACAGTATTTTGCTGTTGACGACAACAACCCGAAATTAAATATCTACAATGACGATGGCCGCCGTTTTCTGTTGGTAAATAGTGGTGTCGTTCAAGAATACGATATAATTGTGTTATACGCATATTCCAAGAACTACATGCCGTTTCACTTAATGACGCTGGAATACTTTCAGTTGTTAATCGACCATCTGACAGAAGAGGGCGTAATCGTGTCAAACCATATTGGATCAATCTATCAGGGCATTACAGGGTCAGACTGGGTATTCGCGTCCTACGAGAAATCTAAGCTCTGGAGAGCAGCGTACAAGACCATGGCCGAGGTTTTCCCATCAATGTACGTTTTTCCAATTCGTTGAATACAGACGGAAGCATGCAGAATATAATGTTAGTAGCCAGTAAGGACGAAATTGTGTATGACAGGAACAATACAAGAGAAAGACATGAGAGCATTGCAACTGGACGCAATAACATCTACAATGAAGGCAGCCAAGGAACTACAAACTTCTTGCAGACAATAGATTATGCAAGCTATTTGTACGGTTCAACAAACGTCAGTACATATGATGTGAGGATATTTACCGACGAATATACTTTAGTAGAAGCATTCCTTAGCCCGCTTACCAATGCACAATTTAATGTCACGGATGATGTCGTATGGCGGGAGGAGACGATATCTGCAAATACAAGAACAGGTGCCAATTCTAATCTGCAGACTGGGGCGATCCCTGCGGCCACTCTTGTAATCGCTATCGCGTAGAACCGATCAACAATAATATGATCTAGATTATGGCAGCCAGAGGGGCCAATTGCCGTAGCGTTTCTTGCTGGCTCCTCCTGCAGCCCTCCCCTCATCACCATCTTTCTCGCGATCACTACTACAGCATCAGCCAGATAATGCCCCATAATATCTTCATGGCGAGCAGGCCGGTTCGCGCTTCCTCTGCAAGCTTTTCCTTGAGCGCCATGCGTATATGTGACGGCAGCCTGCTTTTCCTGCGCACCAGAGTATTTCTCTTTGTTGGCGGGTCACCGACAGCGATGCTCCTTCCGACTGAATTGGACCCGGATACAAGAAGTATAGCCCTTCTCTCGCCAAGCATCCTGTAGAACCTCTGATCTCGAGTGATGAGCACTTCGTCTGCATGCATCAGCATGGCGATCTCTTGATCCTTCAGCGCGGAGTTGATGTCTGCCACATGTCTTACCACCAGTCCTCTGTTTCGGAGACTATTGGCCAGATCCCTTGATACACAGGCATCTACGATTACCCGCCTGCCATTAATTTTATCAAGCAGGTTCGCATCTATCATTAGCTATCACTATAGTGAGTGAACGTACTTAAGTAATCCATTATAATTTTTGAATAAAAAACATTCAAAAGAGATTATTACAGTCCAGACAACAGACAATTGTCATCAGAAGTCCTTGGAGAGCTGCTGCAAGACCACCCATATTTCTGGGTCTTGCTGATAATATTTGGGATAAGTGCGGCGCCCATACTCACACCTCCAACTTGGATGGTGATAGTATCGGCATATGCGCTCACTGGTAATTCCCTCGATCCCTTTTTGCTCTCTTTGATAGGAGCTACCGCTGCCACTGCGGGAAGGCTGCTGCTTATGAAATACAGCTCCATTGGGCGAAGAAAATTAAACGAAAGGAGAAAATCCAGTCTTGAAAGGCTGCATAACTATTTGCGGGGAACACGCTTTGGGTATTTTGCTGGCACCTTCATTTTCGCAATGACCCCTCTTCCTAGCAACATGCTGTTCATATCGTATGGCCTAATGAGTGCACGCTCTATGGGCATAGTCTTTGGGTTCTGGACTGGGAGGTTCATAGTATATCTGACAATGATATATGTATCTGGCTATGTGTTTCAGCC
>DATLXY010000108.1:0-2237 GCA_035575335.1 Nitrososphaera sp.
TCGTCAGGTCGAACTCGATCTGTTTTGCAAGATTCGTCGCGTTGGACTGGGCGATGAGGCTTGCAGAGTTCTCGTAAATGGCATTGTTGATATTAACCTGGACACGCGCAATCGTCACGGCGAGAATTCCGAATATCACAATCGATCCGACGATGTCGAGCATTGCAGCCATAACTTATTCCTCCAAAGTTTCTTCAGAAAAACCTTCGATAGACAGCGAGATCTCTCATGACCAGCGGAACGATGTTACCATTTGCATCCTTCGGCAAGTTATCGTTGTAAACATAAACAGTGATGCGTTTAATAAATGTTGGTGTTGAGCTGACAACGTTCAAGCTATCTTTGTCTTCTTTTACATAGTGCACAGAGTCTTTCACTTCGAATCTCCATCCTAAAGCATTTTTGACGAAGCGTTTGTACCCATGATAGTCGTCAACGTCATCGAATTTTGATCGCGATTGAAACGTAGAATCATACTCACCCCAGGTTTTCTCATTTGGATCGGGTCCGAGAGAGTTCAGTGGTGTCAAATCAGCCGGTCCATATGCTCTGTATCGTCGTGTTTTCTCATCGAAATGTTTGGTTAGTATCTCATCGATCATGCTTTGGGCAAACGCGTGTGCGTTCAACGTCATTTCGGATTCTGCAGTGAGGGAAAGGCTATTGACAATTGTGGCATTGATGCTAAGGGTCAAAAGCGACAGCATCGCAAAAGCACCAATAACCAACATCATTTGGCCCATGTTCATACGCTTTCTCCAGAGTTTCCTACTACTCAAGATACAATATTCAAAGCAAATTTGTCAATCATCCCGAAGTCTCTGTGATGAAGAGCAGCCGAAACCGGGAAGCACAAAGTGGATGCCACGCCAAACGTACTGAATTTTGCCCGTATGTGGCATTCTTCGGCACTTTTGATGTCATTTTTTCCTATACTCCCTGTCGTAAGGGGGATCACATTTAGGGTTGACTTTTGCTTATGATATCACTAAAATCGTTCCCAATACTTTATTCCGAGAGCAGAAAGGAGAGCGCTATCCATGAGGATTTCAACTTACCCTTTGAAGTCACTTTTCATAGTACTTTGCTTGACTTCTTATGAGAGCCTATTCGCTCAGCCGCTCTTCACAGAATCCTTCAATTACGAAGCAGGTTCTAGCCTTGAGACTCAAGGCGGATGGTCAAATGCAGAAGGGACAGGGACTATCACAGTAGCAAACTCTGGCCTCACGTACTCCACTTACGCAGGTAATTCGGGAACCGATAAAGCCGCAACTATCGGACAGGGTTCCAAGATTCTTTATAACACACTGCTATCGGGTGTGTCTTCAGGATCGATATACATCTCGTTCATGGTTAAAGTCGCCTCAAGTTCAAATACATCTGGTGACAATTTCTTCTTCATTTCAGATGTATTCTCTCCACCTCTCCAAGGCAAGTTCGCAAGGGTTTACGTGCGTGAGAACACAGGGAAAGTTCAATTCGGAATTTCCTGGGGAGCGAACCATACAATTGCTTGGACGGGTGATTATGATATGGGCCAAACACATCTTCTAACCGTTAAGTGGACTTTCGGTGGTCAGGCTGCAAAGCTTTTCTTAAATGATTTAAGTGACAGTGAGCCTACAAACGCAACAGCCACTACCACAGACAACCTCGGGAATGACCCTGTGGACCCAATACAGTATATTCAGATCGCGCAAACTGCGCCAACGACTGGGGCGGTTCTCGACATCGATGGCATCCGCGTTGCAACTTCCTGGTCCGACGCCCCCCTCCCCGTCCAACTCACTGCGTTCACTGCTGTTGCCAATCGCCTCTCTGCTGAGTTGCGCTGGTCAACGGCAACGGAGGTGAATAATCATGGCTTTGAGATCGAGCGCAGAACTGTGCAGAGGTCTGAAGTCGGTGGTCAGATTTCGGCAGGCGAATGGGCAAGGGTTGGCTTTGTTCCCGGTGCAGGAACAAGCACGAGTCCAAGGGAATACACATTCATCGATGCCGGTTTGGAGCCGGGCCGGTACGCCTATCGGATCAAACAGGTGGATAACGACGGTGCGTTTACGTACTATTCTGCTGCGGAAGTCGAGATCGGTGCGGCGCCGAAGGCCTTTACATTGCATCCGAATTACCCCAATCCTTTCAACCCCTCCACAAGTATCGAGTTTACCATTCCGGAGGATGGCTTTGCGACGCTGAAGGTCTTTAACCTCCTTGGTCAGGAGGTCGCAACGCTC
>DATLXY010000109.1:0-6649 GCA_035575335.1 Nitrososphaera sp.
CAAGCACCGCCGCAAGAGCTTCAATCGCAACCCGGACAATGTTGTTATCCACCTGTTGAGCAGTAAGCGATTCGCCGGACGTCTGCACGTGGAAACGGAGGTGCATCGATTTTGGATCCTTGGCACGAAAGCGCTCCTTCATTATCTTGGCATAGATGCGCCTTGCAGCCCTGAACTTGGCGATCTCTTCAAAGAACTCCATTGTGCAGCAGAAAAAGAACGAAAGGCGTGGCGCAAAGTCGTCCACCTTCATGCCCCTTGCGGTGCACGTCTCTATGTACTCGATTGCGTTCGCAAACGTGAAAGCGAGTTCCTGCACAGCGTTGCAGCCAGCTTCCCTCATATGGTAGCCGGAGATGCTAATCGGGTACCACTGCGGAACCTTCTTTGAGCAGAATTCAATCATGTCACCGATAAGTCGCATCGAAGGCTTGGGGGGATAGATGTAGGTGTTGCGGGCAACGTATTCCTTCAGGATGTCGTTCTGTGTGGTCCCGCGCAGCCGGTCTGGGGATACGCCCTGTGACTCCGCGACGGTGATATAGAGCGACAACAATGTTGATGCAGTGGAGTTAATTGTCATCGAAGTGCTGACCTTGTCAAGCGGAATGCCGTCAAAACAGGTCATCATGTCCTTTATCGAGCTGATCGCCACGCCGGTCCTTCCGACTTCACCTTGGGACTGAGGATCGTCAGAGTCCCTTCCCGTCTGGGTCGGCAGGTCAAACGCGAGCGACAACCCGGTCTGTCCATGCTCAAGAAGGAACTTGAAGCGCTTGTTTGTCTCCTCCGCGCTTCCAAAGCCGCTGTACTGGCGCATGGTCCACAACCTCTCCCTATACATGTTGGGGTAGAGGCCGCGCGTGAAGGGGTACTTGCCCGGCTCCTCGTCAAGTTTACGTTGAAATTTCGCTAAATCTTTTTTAGTGTAAAACCGTTTGACAGGTATGTTCGAATCGGTCTTGAAGTTTTCCTTCTGCTTTTCTGTGGTGGTGGTCGCCGCCATACCATGATCACCTTAGAAGGCCCGCGGCCAACTCTTCAGCAGCCGCGTAAGGATCAGCTTCTTTTCTTACCAGCTTTTCAACAAACTCTGAATACCTCTTGTCCTTGGAGAGCATTAGTGAAGCCCTTTCCTCAACCATATCCAAAACCATGTCCCTCAACTCGTCCTCCAGCATCTTTCTCTCCCGTTCTTTATAAGAAATGCTTTTTTCCTTTAGTAACTTATCAATAGTATTGGCTATTTCGCGAATTCCCTGGCCAGTCTTGGCCGATGCTTTCAGCACTGCCGGCCTGCGTTCAGTATCTCCTATTAGTTCGACTATTGTACGGTATAGAGCAGCCGCGCCTTCAAGGTCTGATTTGTTGACGATGTAAATGTCGCCTACTTCCGTCAGACCAGCCTTGACGGCTTGGACATTGTCACCCGTGTGTGGCGTAAATAGCACTGCAGTCAGGTCCACCACTTTGGTTATTTCCACTTCAAGCTGGCCCGCGCCAACGCTTTCTACGAGTATTAGATCGTAGCCCGCCGCGTCAAGAACCCTTATCGCATTTCTCAGCGACTTCGAGACTCCACCGACTGCACCCCTGGATGCCATGCTCCTCATAAACACATTTTCATCGTCCAGGTTTCCCTGCATCCTTACCCTGTCTCCAAGTATCGCGCCTCCCGTTATTGGACTGGTAGGGTCTACTGCAAGCACTGCCACCTTGTATCCGAGTGCCTGACATTGTGGTATAAGCCTGCCAATAAGCGAGCTCTTACCTGCGCCTCCCGGCCCGGTGAACCCAACAGTTCTTGCCTTACCGGTCTTGGAAAATATCTGCCTGATGATTTCTCGGGACTCCGGTTCGTCATTATCAACGATCGATATCGCCCTTGCGAGGGCGCGTCTCTCGCCTTCGAGTAAACCCTTTACTATTGGAAGCACAGCCGGTGTTGTATCGTGTACAATATTAATTCTTCAAGCAGGGAAAAAGGAAAGATGCTTTGCCGCATGACTCAGAAAAATCGTCGTTTCTGAATGGTTTCGGCACTAAGAACGCTGCCAAATTTACGAATTACAGCCTTATCGATGCGTGTTATCGAACATAATTTGCTTATTTCAGATTTATGCTACAAAAAGGCAAGGGTTGTTCGCAATATTCTTTCACTCGATCTTCCTTAATGGATCTTCACCAGTCAGTGCTTTTGCCCTTCCTGCGGGAGAGGATGGTATCATCTACATCTCTGCGAGATAAGTTGGTGTGGTAGGTCAGGTAGAAAGAATATATTTTTTCATTGATATCTCGGTCAAATTCGTCTACGCGGTACCGAGGCGGAACTCGTTGACAGGTGGCGGTGTTATCGGGCTCATTCTTTGACCGATTCAGCAATAACGTTGGCGAGCCTCTCGTTGCCTAGGCTCCTATGCCTTTCGACTTCACGGATCAGATGTTCTCTTAGCTGCCTGTAAAGATCCGTCTGTTCCCTGACAGTCCTTTCCCTGAGTTCTTCCACTTCCTCAGATAGTGAGACCATGGATTAGTATGGAGACATATCTATTTATGACTTAACAATATACTCTAGGCTTTACGATTCATATCAGAATTGAATAAATATTTTAAGCGGAAAATCCGATCTTCCAAGTGTAATATGGCAGCGCAGGAACAACAACAGCGACAGCGACAAAGGCCAATTCGTGTACTGGTAAGCAAGCTTGGGCTTGACGGCCACGACAGAGGCGCTTTGGTGATATGCAGGGCGTTCCGTGACGCGGGTATGGAGGTGATATACTCAGGGCTGTTCTGCACACCAGAGCAAGTCGCAAACATGGCCATAGACGAGGATGTTGACGTAGTGGCGATGAGCCTACTGAACGGTGCGCACATGACCCTTTTCCCGAAAGTTGCCAAGCTGCTCAAGGAAAAGGGGGCAGACGACATACTGGTTGTGGGCGGCGGCATCATACCGGAAAGCGACCGGAAAGAGCTGGAAAAACTCGGAGTTAAGGGCAATTTCGGACCGGGAACTCCGCTTCCTGTTATCATCAAACATATCACAGAGAATGTGCGCAAGCACTAACCCGGTGTCTTTCCAAAGTCCCACGTCGAAAAGAACTTGGGCTTCATTGCCATTTTTTGCACTTTGCACGATCATCTTGGCAACCGCGTGATCTAGCGTCCCGAGGTAATTCAGGTTAATCCTCTCGGCAATTGGCATGACTATGTTTGGATCTTCAACTAGGGTCTCAGCCCCCTCGCCCTCGACGCCGCTGTACGGAAAAGTTTTCATCGTCGATTGAAAAGTAGATGTTTGGTGTGCTGTACGCGTTATGCGTCTTCTTTGACATCTTGTTAGTGATAACACAGATATCGCCACTATCTTTGTCATGCTGGAACCAGCCGGGATAGATGTGTAGATCACCGGCTCCATCGATTAAAGCCAGCTGAATGTTGAGCTTGCTTTCAAGAAACTTGTCAACATCTGCTTTTTCTGTGACAGACATACCATGAATCGCGCTAACGCTCTTCATCAGAATCCTAGACAGCAGTTCTTGATGTAAAGATTGACAAGTGTCATTTTTTTTTGGCGTCATGTCGTCCCCTTGCGGAAGGGAAAGAGTAGATGAAAAATACACCATACAAATGTTGGGCGATTGGCGACGGGCCGAGATCGTTTCACGGCGACCCCCGCCATTCAAGTCGAGATAAAGTGACCATGCAGATCCGCGTCTGCGGATTGGTTGTGAGCTTGAAGCCAGATTATTCTACAGGGTCTACCTCTCAGACTTCGGGAGCGTCCGGCCACATCATCCGACGCATCTCCTTGCCTACCTTTTCTATCGGATGGTTCTCTATCTCTTTCATGTAGCGCGCAAACGAGTTCTTGCCTTCCTTCTTATACGTGCTGACCCACTCTTCTGCGAATTCTCCGGATTGGATCTCCTTCAGAGCCTGCTTCATCTTTTCCTTGGCTTCCTTGTCCACCACGCGTGGACCTCGGGTGAGTCCGCCGTACCTCGCCGTCTCGCTGACACGGTTGTACATCCCCGTGATGCCATACTTCTGGATAAGGTCAACTATCAGCTTTAGCTCGTGGAGGCATTCAAAGTATGCGACTTCTGGCTGGTAGCCTCCCTCGACAAGAGTCTCAAATGCGTTCATCACCATAGCATGCACTCCGCCGCAGAGATCCACCTGCTCGCCGAACCAGTCAGTCTCAACCTCTTCTTTGAAACTCGTCTGTAACACGCCGGGGCGCGTACTACCTATTGCCTTTGCCAAGGCAAGAACGCGGTCCCATGCCTTGCCCGTATAATCTTGATAGACAGCTACAAGAGACGGCGTTCCAAATCCCTCTTGATACAATTCCCGGACTCGCTGGCCCGGACCTTTTGGCGCAACCATAATGACATCCACGTTCTTTGGAGGAACTATCCACTTCCAGTGGATCGCTGCACCATGCGAGAATGAAAGTGCTTTGCCTTCAGTCATGTGGGGTGCAATTTCTCTTGAATAAGTGTCTGCCTGCTCCATATCCGGGATCAGAATGTGAATAATGTCTGCGGCCTTGGCGGCCTCTGCAACTTCCATGACCTTGTGGTCCTCGGCCTCAGCCTGCTTCCAAGTTGAACCTCCCTTCCTGAGACCGACTATAACCTGAACCCCAGAGTCCTTCATGTTGGAAGCTTGGGCGCGGCCCTGAATACCGTAGCCTATAACTGCGACAGTTTGGTTTTCAAGCGGAGCCAATGTTACCTGATCGTCAAGCCATTTCTTGGCGGCCATATGCGAGCGTCTCTAGCTTACACGTAGTATATTATCGTATAGTACAGAGATACTGCCCACGCATCTATCCGACTTGCGAAGCACTGATAGCAAGAATGTCTATAGGATCAAGCCGGCGTGGGAGCGGGCGTTGGCCGAACCAATCCCAGATACGACACGTTTTGAGCGATTCTCGTGCAGGTTGAATCGAAGAAAAGATATGTCTAGTAGATATTAGCCGCGCGTAGGAATCGAGGGTTGGAAATCACGCATGCAAACAAGGATAGAACAATTGTTTTTCTTTTTTTGAAATGCCGCGAAGCGTGTACTCAGCCAAGTACTCGATGTATGCGTCAGTTTGACTAACACGCCCGGAAATAGAGGGTCAGTTTACAAAGATGCAGCTTCTTTTCTCGCAGAACGAGGATTGCGAGTATAGCTATGATCGCCGTGGTTATTATATTATGGCGATTTAAAAAACATAGTGAACCGAATTGAATCCTGCTCGTATTTGTTTCACGAGGCGTATTTTGTTCTGCTCTTCTGTTTCAGATGATATTCCATTGACTCAGAATAGCAAGCGAATAATCGCCATCAAGCCTGAAATGAAAGTTCAAACTTCTTGCACTCAAATATGCACATCAGAACCAAAGAAAAAGGATAGTGTGAGCCCCCGAGATACCCCCAGTGGTGAGCCTTCCACGGTCCGTGACATATAGCATGGTCACCATAGCCTCCCCACTGACCAGCCAGTGAACCAAAGGATCCTAGTGAACGAGCTTCCGAGGTAAAGACAACATCGTCGTTTCCTGCATCAACTAGCACCACGTGTCATGTCTGGTTTCCGGCATTTGCTACAAGGAATGTGTATACAAGGTATCCTTGGATGACACCCAAGTGATCTCCAAATCCCCTTCCATCGGTCACCTGTCCGTGTGCAGCCTCTGCGGCAGTGATGGACGAAACATTGACGTTTTCGTTAATGAAATCTCTAGCCTCCTCCGCTACATTAACAAAACCATTTATCTGAGGCACCTGCCCCGCCGTCGCTGCACCACATCATCATTCTTTTCTGCTGTTCCTACTGCTCTTGTTGTGTCGTTGCCCGAGATATCGACAGGTATGTCACCAGAATCGCAGAGTACGCCGGCAGCCATGGGGCACTGTACCCCTCAAAATAAGACGTGGTTTTCTTCTGTGTCAGCATGCTGCACAGGCCTGTAGTACTAGGAGGAGGAGCTCTTTGGGAAAGAGGAAGCCGCGCGACACTTTGCTCACGCAATATATGTTGTTTGAGCAGTACCAGCTGGTCAAATGTCACCTTCTTGCACACGTCCCTGCTCGCCCCTTTTTTAAAAGCTCGTTTGCAAACGCGAGGTCTGCCACCATCTCTTTGAGTCGCTTGTCCTCCTGTTCCAGCAGCAGTGCAGTAGTAGTAGTAGTAGCCTTTCCCGGGTATGGATGCGTCCTTGCCACACAAGCCCTTTGTGCCGGTCTGGACGGAGCTCGCATTCCACCGGTAGACCCGCGTAGGTTGGACGTTGCTGCACTTCCTGTATATATTTCTGCAAGCGGCGTAGTAGTACTGGTGGTCAACACTTACAGCACGATGTTTGCCTTCTCCTCCCTGGTCCACTTTCTAGCCGGCGTTCTCTATACACTCCAAACTGTATCTTGAAATTGGCTTAAAACTGTCCAGCTGGAAAGGGGTACGGTTCAATACTTTATGATAATCTCAATTGTAATCAGGCTCAGTAGAAACCATCTGAAAATCACTAATGCCACTCGATTTCAGAACCAAATAATGTGGTGTTTATTGCCATCAAAATTTAGACATCATGTACGTCGCTTGTTTAAATCAACGAATTGCGAATGGTTTCTACTGAGCCTTGTA
>DATLXY010000110.1:0-4058 GCA_035575335.1 Nitrososphaera sp.
TATAGAGTTCAAGCTCATAAAGAAAACCCTTCTCAGGGCTGATCGCAATTATCGACGAATGTCTGTACGAAGTCGCCGATCCTGGACAAGTGTAAATCACCTCTAAGAGCACGGCATCCAGCGTGCCCAGATGTGACTCTGTGATTGTCTCAAATTCGAGTTTCTTTCCGCTTTCCCTCAACCATTCAATTCTTCGAGTCGCGGCCTCAAGGGAGGTACTGTACTCGACGCTGTTATAATCTCCCGATACAAAGATAAAGCTTTGTGGCGGCTCACCCAGCGCAAGCCAGAACCCGGTATGCTTGGCCTGATGGCGCCCGTCGTATGCAGTAAGGCCATCGGGAATCCTAACTGAGTATTCATATGCCCGATTGATGTACCGACCACGGTATTCATACCGTGATTGCGGCGAGCCTTTCAGTAGCTGTTTGAACTCGGCTAAGTCGTAACAGCCACCGGGTTGATAGCTGGCGAGCGATAAGAGAAAGCCTATAGCAATACTGATGATCAACATAGAAATCCTCATCCTTCAATGCCGCAGATCTTCATGAACTTGAGTACGGATTTATAGACATCCCTGAATTTATCATCGTAGCCATGGGTTGCAGAGTTGTAAGGGGCACCTTGTGACGGATGCTGGAGCCCGTTAATAAAGTCATCAACTGTCTTAGTGCCTCGGACACGATCACCGAACCTTCCGATCCAATACTGAATTGCTGCGTCGAGTGATGAGTATCGAACATTCCCAGCTGCGCGGCCTCGCCTGTTGATTCTGTTAACTCCAAAGGGATTATTTAATGGCTGGTTATGATCGAGATGACTTGTAATCCAGCCCCCCTCTTTTGCAGCAAGCGTCAGCAGCAGTGCCAAGCTAGTATTGAGGTTCTTTGCCATTTGTGTCAATGGACCAACCAACCAACTGAAAAACCTTCGCTTCTCAGCAGGGCAAGCGTCCTGTTCAATCGGATCACTTTCGCTTCCTGGCTCTTCCTCAATAGCATCAGGTGTGAACAGATCACCTTCATCCGGAAGGTCCCCACTTCTGTCTGGACAATCCGTCCAAGTCCTTAGGGGTTGTTCATTATCGTCGTACTCAGTACATCGCTGACAGAAATTCCCATCCATGACACACTCGACCGAATTAAGCCCCAGCGGATCAGTCTTGTTGATAGGATCATTCTCCACATAAGCGTATCTGTTTTGTGTTTGGGGATTGTCCAAGCTAGAGCTACCTCGATACGGGTCAACCCGCATGAACCTAGCCACACTCTGAGCATACTGTCTATTCACTGCATAATCCAACCCGCTCTCCGAATCCCGCTCATAATTCGTGAACTTATGCTTATCCGTTGTTCCACTTCCTCCTATCTCCTCCCCAAACGGCAGGTGCCCCTGCCGACCTTGTATATTTCCACTCCCCCCATCCGTTATCGTCGCCCTCACACTCAACCTGTCATTGTGAACGAACATGCAAAAGTGGGTCGTAAGCTGAGATTATCTCAGGACAGTTGAAAAAAATCTGGCCTTTGTCCATCAAGTTTCCAAACCACACAGTTTGGAGGAAAGGATGGAAGCCAGACCAGATATTGATACTTTGTGTTGCGTTAATGCAGAGTGCAAGCACTTTGCTCAAAAAGGTAAACAGAATTTGAAGGTGCGCAAGACTTACGGCAAAGACAAGATCCGTTACCTCCGCTGCACGAGCTGTGGCGAGGAGTTCTCCGAACGTAAGGAAACTGCACTTTTCAACAGCAAAATAGCTGAATCTATTGCTGCTTCTGTTATCGAGCATCTCGATAGCGGCTGCGGCCTTGTCTCCACTGCTAAGCTCTGCCGGGTTGCTAAAACGACTGTCTCCCGACTCGTGCGTGTGGCTGGTCGCACAAGCAAAGCCCTTCATGACGGCCTGGTGCGTAATATCAAACCAAAGGCTCTGCAATTTGATGAGAAGTGGTCTTTCACTCGAAAGAAGCAGAAGAGAGTATCTGGAAGTGATAACCCACTTGAGGCTGGCGATCACTGGGACATCAATTGTATCGATCCACAAACAAAGCTGCTTGTGACGCTCAAGCCAGGAAAACGCACTGCTGATAGGATCCAGCAGGCAGTCAAAGACGCTGCCTCGCGGCTTGCCTGTGATGCTCCTAAGCCTGCCATCTTCACTGATGGAGAGGAGGCCTATCGCGGAGCTATCTTGGAAGTATTTGGTCATCGTTCAAGAGTTCGTCACACCGGTCGTAAGGGTCGTCCTCGCTCGCCCGGCTTGAGAGTGCCGCACTCTCTGGTCTATGCACAGGTCATCAAGCATCGCCAGCAAGGAATGGTGAAATCTGTAGAGATTCGCCCGGTATTTGGCAAAGGCAAGCTCCAAGCCATAGTAGAAGAGTTGGGATGGAGAAAGGCCAACACAAGTGCCATAGAGCGATTCAACCTCACAGACCGGATGCGAAATGGGCGCAAGGCTCGAAAGACGCTCTGCTTTTCGCGGAGGACAAGATTCCACGACTGGATGAGTTGGATCAGCGCAAATAGATATAACTTTCACCACTCGCATCGCAGCTTGAGGCAAGCGAAGGAATATGGGGGATGGCAAAAGCGAACACCGGCAATGGCATCGGGATTGGCTGATCATATTTACTCGACAGTCGATTTATTGCGATTATGTCCGGTCGGGCTGGGATAATCTCAGCCTACGACCGAATTATGCGACACGCTCTAATTAAAAGAAGTTAGTACAAGATCTGCCATATACTTCTGACGTGGAATTGTAGGACGCAAGATAATGGGGGTCGTAGCCACCTTAAACCCTGGCTTGAATGCATAAATGACATACTGTCCTGGATCATTCACTGGCACAGTATACTGCCCAACTTGGTTAGTTCTGGTCTTTCCGGCTATCTGCTGGTCGAATGGACTTACCACAATTATTGTTACGTTCTTCACTGGTGTATTGTTTGAGAGCTTTACTGTGCCATTTATCTCAGTTGGTATGGGATCACTAAGGTATCCAGCTCTCAGCGGTATATCCAGCAATACCTCTTGTCCCATTCTTACTTGCACAATTCTTTCAGTATGAGCGAAGCCTAGGCATTCCACAGATACGGTGTACTTTCCCTCACTGAGCTGTTTGATTTCGTAGTTGCCTTCTTGGTCAGACAAGGTGTATTGCTGATCCCGTCCCTCCGCCAGAGCTGTTATTCTTGCACCTGAGACTGGAAGACCAAAGTGATTATCATACACCTGTCCCTTAATGCCCGCACTTGGTTGATTTTGCTTTTGCATCACCAATGTGGTCGAGAGATAGGCAATCCAGGAGAGGCAGATTGTAAGAATTATCAATTTCATGTATACTCCCCCTAAAAACAATGCATTTTGATATACTCCGTGACATTGCTCGATGAACCTGACCCCAATCCTAAGGAAGACTGGATATCAGCATCAACCTTTTTTGTGAATCCATGCAATGCCTCATGAAAAAGGAGACTCAAGTTACGAGAATTATTTCCACCATTTGATCGATCAACTACCGGAGTGCGATTTGCGTCCCTTCCAGGTCTTAGGAATATTGTGAGAGTAGAAGTCATGATTGACGTCATAGCATTCGTACCAGGACTGTTTCGGAAAACATCAGCTATTGTAGCACCCGGACCATACAATAGGTCTGCGGGTCGTCTCGGCATTACGTTTCCAGCAACAGGTATATTCGACCTTGTAGCGTCGTAAAACGTTGCACCCTGAGCCAAATAAACCTTGAAGGCGGATAGATCAAATCCCAGGTTCGCACTCAGCTTTCCGATTACGTTCTGCGAACAATCATCCGTAATGCCGCCCGACAAGTAGTTTTGTAGTCCAGTGAGGGCATTCTCTAAAGCATTAAGAAGATTATTTGGCAAACTAACGGCTGGGGTGCCTCCACCAGCTTGCCCGCCACCAGACTCGTATTCCCCTCCGTCTTCAATCTCAATCTCGTCTCCGCTCCCTCCAGGGCCTGTTCCACCTGCTCCTCGCCCTGAATTAAACGAGCCATTGATCGTCACGCTTCCTCCTACGTCCGGGCA
>DATLXY010000111.1:0-9615 GCA_035575335.1 Nitrososphaera sp.
ACCTTTTTTCTGCACGGGCAATAGGCGTCAAAACATTCTGTCCTGTCCTTTACCTGCTGGATAAACCGCTCCATCAGGCTCTTCTCCTTCTTCCAGTTCTGTACCATATACATATTGGCGTAGCCGGAGCCACCCGCTGCAGGCCTCATTGTACCATCGAGCGCCGTCTCTCTCTGTGTGCGTGTAAATATTGTGGCTTCTTCCCGTACCTTCTCCTCCTCTACAACTGCTTGAAGAAGTGGTATTATAGCACACGAAAACGGTCCTCACACAAGATACAGATGCATGGCTAAACATAAACCCTGTGCCAGCTCGTACGCAATCCACAGCCAATAGTCAACGACGTCTATCTGGAGGAGGGTCTCGTCGACAAAAATATCGTACTTACAAGGCGTCTGTCAGTACGATATCTATCTGCACAATCCGCGTATTTTTGTACCCATTTCCAAACAGCTACATGGCTCCTCTTCTTTTTTTTGACAGGTGCCAATGACTTGGCTGCCAGCCTGAAACTCCTAGAATTGAAATACAAGTATAGTGCATATGTTACTACAGCTGGGTCTGTTCTGGTTCTATTCATGGCAATGAAAAAGCTAGGACAGTCCTAGCTTTACGGATTACCCTAAGTTAAGAGCCTTCGATAACTATTATTCTCTGCCCAGATCCTGCCTCCGTGGGCCTCAACCATTTTCTTGGCCATGAAAAAGGCCGAGCTCGGTTTCGTGACTCGATTTTACCATAAACTTTGAGAACAGCTTTGACATAATTTCTGAGTGGATTCCCTTCCCGATGTTCCTTGACTCTTCTCACAGGCTCTCAAATAGAGCGAGGTACGACATGACGGTAGACCTGCTCGTAGAATGGATTGCCGACCGGACAGCCTCGACAAACATTTCTTTCGAGTCATCGTTCAGCTCCACTATCAGATAGTGTTTCTTGTCTATGACGATGATTTTGGTCATAGCTTCATGATGGTCCCCCGATCCTGCTGCATGCCTGATGCATCTTATTTCGATGTTAGAGCTGCTGTCAGTAAGCATGAACTCCATCTTAGAGGTGATCGTTTAGTTGGCCAGTGTCAGAAAACGAATCTTGACTCCGCGTTTTGCAGCGTTGGGAAGTGACCGGACGATGCCCATCTTTTCTTCCCTTCAGAAAGCGCTCGCCGTGGGAAGAAAGAGCGGAATCTCGCCCCTGGCTGGCCGGATAAGGGTGGAATATAGGCGTTGGATCGTATGCTGGTCTCCAATTACTTCAATTCCTGTGGTTTCACTAGGGCCATCCCCTGACTGACATTTTTGATTACTGCCCAAAATGCGTGGCTTCACACCCGTATAATACCCGTTGACAGATATTTCTAGAAATATTTTCATATGTAGGAGGCAGTTGTAGGTGCGGAAAGACAACCTTTATTTTCACATGGAAAACCCTCTACAAACACATTGAGCGCAATAGATTCAATCACGGATGCTGAAATGCCAGGCCTGATCTCCGACCTTCAGATGCTTATAAGGCAACCAAGTGTATCTGCAAGGAAACAGGGCCTGGTAGAATGTGCAAACCTGGTCTCTGAGATCATGCGCAAGGGCGGCATTACCTCAGAGGTGTTGTACCTTGATGACAAGAGCATCCCACCGATCGTCTATGGCGAAGTACTGTCACGCTCAAACCCGGACAAGACGCTGCTTTTCTACAATCACTACGATGTCCAGCCGGAAGAGCCACTAGAACTTTGGAACGATGATCCGTTTAGCGGCAAGGTGGAAGGAAACTATATTTTTGGTAGGGGTTCAGCCGATGATAAAGGAGAGCTTATCACTCGTATAAAGGCTGTAGAGTACTTCCTGAAAGAGACAGGGGATGTTCCGTGCAACATCAAGTTCATAGTAGAAGGAGAGGAGGAGACAGGTAGCGTGCACATAGAGCAGTATCTCACAAAATACCGCGACAGGCTCGCCTGTGATGGCGTTATCTGGGAGTTTGGCTATGTTGACGCAAAGAACAGGCCCATAATCAGTCTCGGAATGAAGGGATTGCTCTATGTCGAGCTGATCGCAAAAGGGCCCGCAAGGGACGCTCACTCCAGCCTTGCGGTGTTGATCGAAAACCCTGCGTGGAGACTGGTGTCAGCACTTGCTACAATGCGTGACCGTAATGGCAAAATACTGATAAAGGATTGGTACAAGGAAGCCAGACCGTTCACGACGGAGGAGCTTGGAGTTATTTCAAAGGAACCCTTTGATGAAAAAGAGTTCAAGAAAGAGTACGGCATAGACAGGTTCGTAAGAAATGCAAGAGGCAAGGATGTGAAAAAGGCCCTTGTTGGGATGCCTACCTGCAACATAGCTGGCTTTAGCTCTGGCTACATTGGTGAAGGTGCCAAGACGGTGCTTCCCGCTCAGGCGGTAGTCAAGATCGACTTTAGGCTCGTTCCGGACATGGTTCCGGAAAAGCAGCTGGAGCGGCTCAAGAGACATCTAAAGCTGCACGGCTTTGACGACATCGAGGTGAAGTTCATTCACGGCGAGGCGGCTGCCAGAACACCCATAAAGCACCCGTTTGTCAGGCGCGTCCAGCAGGCTGCGAAAGAGACTTTTGGCTCTGCAATCACGAGCGTGTCGTCTGCCGGGACGGGGCCGATGTACTCATTTGTAAAGGTGCTCAAGGCGCCTTGTGTATCTATCGGCAGCACTTACATATTTTCCCGCATCCACTCTCCAAACGAGTTTGCAAGAATCGATCTCTTGAACAAGACTACCAAGTGTATCGGCAGGATAATGGAAAGATTCGCGGGTTAGACGGAGATCTCGGTTCTAAAGTGTCGCATCCGATGTTATTGATCCATGCCTCCTATCAAAGATATGTCCATCAGAGGCTAATTTCTGCGCACACGTATGAGATCGATTCTCTGAGATGAAAGTCATTTCTCACTCGTGATGTACCATAAATTCACACAGTATGTTGCTGAATCAATTTCAACAGAACACACATCCTGAGTGTAAATTATTTCGGCATGAGCACCTAAGATGAATAGATTGGTGGCCTTAGTGCAGACTTCTTTTCTGATGCAATTGTCGTCGCGGTAAAGGCAGATTCAAGGGGTTCGAAAATAGAGAATAGGAGTTCTTGTTGACGCCGATGCAGGACGTCCTCCGTTCTTTTTGGCGTTCAGGCTAAATTGCTACGCCTCTATGTAATAATATAATCCGAAAATCAGTGAATATGGTGCCGTGATTTCATGGTTGTGTCTGCCCCGAGCAGTTCCTTTCTTCTTTTTCCAACCCCTACACTTTCTTGTATCCGTAAGCCTGCTTAAAGGAGTACCACAAAGTCTTATTAGTTTTCAATCGTCGAGAAACTTCTCAAATCTTCAAAAGTAATAATGCACTTCCATTTGCATGGCGCGCCCAATGGGCATATTGGACTGGATAATCGTTGCTGTGCTCGTAATAGTGGCAGCTCTTGTGATGTATTTTCTATGGCCCCTAGTTGTCATGGTAGCGATAGCTGCGGCGGCCTATTTCATTTACAAATGGTATAGGAGCAGAAGTTAGTCGTTTAGCTACGGCGGCATTGTGCTGTCTCTGAAAACTTGGCTCGCATAGGCAGAGTCTTGTCCGTTGATTTCTGGTGGAACAGTCGCCAGCTCACCATGGGCCATAACAGGTCTAGGGCGCCTCACTTATACTCGTGAAGAAGAAAATGCATTTGCATCCGAGGGGGACAAGTCTTGTACAGGGTCACCTCTATCATCTCGGCAAGTTCGAACTGTGATAATAAACAACATGCATAATCTTCTAGTTCGCAACCCTAAGAGATTTGCATCAGATTCAGCCAGACTAGAGTAAATCAGGAGACTGAAGCAATAGCAGATACTCCGAAGCAATCATGAGATTATTTCATTAGCATTGTTAAAGCTTCTGCGGACATGAGATACAGCAATGCACATAGTCGCCCATAACAGAAACAACCACATCTTATAGGACTTGACATAAAAATTCACGACGCAGGAGGTTGCAAGATAGAGATTGCCAATAGAAAGATGTAATAAATGCCGCAAGTCGTTTATGAGCAATTCACAAGTAAGACGTCACAAGAGATAGGAGCACCCAGTTCCAGTATCACCCTTTGAAGACCAGTAATTACCAACATTCGCAAGGAAAAGGATTGAAACTAATAATGATCCGGAAAATTCACAAAGGCTGACAGACCTCTTGAAGTCGGGAAACAGGATCAACGGTGATACAATCATTGGTACTGGACAAATAAGAGGCGTCTCGTTCAGACCATTCAGAATCTAAGCTCTTGTATAATAGGCTCCATTCTTTTGGCGATCTGCTTGTCAAGCTGTGGGTTTTTCTCCGTCCACATCCATGCCACTGTTCTGTAAGCTTTGAAGCTCTTTACAACATGGCAATAGGTCATGATGTTTATCATGCCGCCATTCCTCTCCTACAACGTCACCCATCATCAGGAGCGCTGGAAGGCCGGAGCAAGAATGCGGTATAATATTGTAAATCGTGAAGATGTTTCGCTCCTTGAAGAAAGGGCAAGGATCAGCTTTCATGTGGTACATTTCAGAATCCCCGGACCATGTTATATTGAACTTCTTCAGGAACTTATCAGACTTTATTCCAAGACACTTCGTTATCCTGTTAATTTCCAAGTCGGTCAGATCTATTGGGATGCAAACTTTGCAGCAAGTGGCACACCGGTCGCGTAAGTTCGACTGATCGTCTACTAGCCACATCAGCTCTGATATTTTCGATGACACCGCTTTGCAAGCCTCTAGAATCTGCTCATCGGTGAATTTGCTGGGCCTGATTATCGTCTTTACCTGAGATACTAGCTCGGCTAGATATTTCGCATATTCCTCTTCAGAGGATTCTTTAGTGTCATCATTGGAATGTTACTATTGACCCTCAGTAGGGTAGTTTGGCCTTTTCACAGCCTGACGCTCGGCCCTATCCGAGACGCAACTTCAAACTTGTAGTATTCCTCTTTGATAATATCAGCGAGATGGTGACCGCGCACTCCGTGCAACCGATGTCCCAGTAGCCACTTGACAATGTCGTGGTCCGGCTACCTTTGCGCTCTGTTGTAAGAGTGGTCGCGCAGGTTATCCTGTCGCCATCTTGTGCCTATCGCCTTCAGTTCGTTCGCTACTCTCTTGTATCCAGGCAAAGACCCGGTCATCGTCACTTCTCCGCGGTATAGGCTGCAGCATGGCTGCAATGTCGCGGTGCAGCGGATTTGGCACATATCGCTTTTTGGCATGCTGCTAGTCATGACCCACGCGTTTTCAAAGTCAATTTCCGACCATTTCACCTTTGGGAAGCACTGCGGTCGCAGGCCTACTGTGGCGCATAGCGCAAGTAGCATCGCACGTCGTACGACTTTACCTCCTCGATGATGGAGATAACTTTTGCCGGCTTGGCCGATCTTATCAGCGAGCACACGCGGCCTTTGCTTTAGCGTCAACCCCGGCAGACCCAGATAGTCCGTGTTTTGCTGTTGGCGACCAGCATCTCGTTGTAGGAGTTGGGCTTCTTTGCATAACTCTTGACAAACTCTTCCGGCGTCTTGACACTTTTCACAAACGTGCTGGCTGGCGAAGCAACATTTGTCACCGTCTTCGTGGTTCTTGACCGTCTGCAGCCAATGAATGAATTTCTGTTTGTCATAGGCTGCTGCAGCCGCCGTGAAATACCGCGCCGCCGAGGAGCAGTCTAGTCTGGTTAGGACACCGACCGAGCACGACACTAGCACTAGAATCAGCAGTTCAGGTGTTTTTGCTGCAACTCATGAAAAAGTGGAAGTGGATGGGGAGAGATTTGAACTCTCGACCACCTGTGTGTGAGACAGGTATCCTAACCAGACTAGACTACCCATCCAGCAAAAAGAGCACGAACGCAGCGAGTATTAATAGTATTGGACGGATCCCCTGTTGCATAACTGACTAACCCCTGCGTGTCTAATCGACTCCTGACTACAACTTTATCCCGACAAACATGTTGTCCAGCGACGCGTTCAGGAATATCTCCTCTGCCATGTTCCTCCGCTAATTCCTTGCCATCGCCCACATACACACACATATATATATTCACAAGACATCATCCTCATCCTCTTTTTCTTCATGGCATAACAGAGAACACGGATTCTGCAATCCACCGGTGGACATAGCTTATCCTACTACATTTCTACTTTTCAAAATTAGATAGCTGCTACTACTACTGTAGCACAGCTATAATTTACTTGGATAGCAGCCATGAGCCTTGCCGGATGAATTCTTGTTTACCTTGATTGCAGCTTCAATGTTGTTATATCATCAAAGTACCAAAAGTTCTATTTGCTGTTGTACTCACCGCCCCTGCAAGTACATCTTCTTCAGGCATCCCCTGCGTACACGCCACTACCTGTTGTGCCGCATCAGTTATTCTCTTGGCACGGTTGGCTACCTTGATACCTGTACTCCTGTCAAGTGCGATTACGATGTCGTTGTTGCCCGCCCTTTTCTTTGCCAACCCTGATGATTTCCAGATTGTTGATGCTGCGTCTGCACATAAAGGGTGTGTGTACGTGTGTGTATGTGCATGCTGTAGTCTGGGATCGACGGTACTACTGCTGACGATTTGGCATGCGCCATGACAACACCTTCTTCAGTAGTAGTCTATGTCCGTCTCTGTACGGCAGGTGGAAAAAATAAGCTCGCATGTACCCCAGCAGCTGGACAAAGGAGTGAGGGTACTACCTGAATGATACGTGTATGTGCGTGTGCGCACGTATGTGCCTTCCTTACCTTAGTTCATCTTTTTCAGCTCGTCTCGTGCCAGCCGTCGATTACACAAAAGTCAAGCATCACTTCTCCCCTCCCACACACACGCATACCAAGAATTCGTTGTAAGAGTGGCACCAGTTGTTGACCATGTACGGGAGGCAATGACAAAAATAAGGCCAAGCTAAATGCAGCTTGGTCAAACCTCCTTGACAGACCGGTCAGTTGTGCAACAATGCAGACGTCAGCAGTTGTTACCTTTTCTTTGTTCTTCTCTCTATCGATGTTCAGATCCGCTGTCTGAATTCGAGTGTCGTGTAGCTTATCGGGGTTGGCTTCGTATGCCATACAGCAGCCATGCGGCGCAATTACCGAAGATACTCTACCGAGCACGTCCTCGACGCTGTTTTGTACAGACACGCATCTCCCTCCACTCTGGTTCACCCAATAAATGCAGTTGTAGCAGAAGTAGCCTTCGTGCAGGCTAGAGTCAGCAAACTTGTCATATTCGGTGTAAAAAGCCCAAAGTTTGCTTCTATTCTTGGTCAGATTGTCTATATTTCCAAAAGCTTCCTTGATCCTTTGCTCAATGTCTATCAACTTATCGCGTCTCCTTTTCGTTTGGGCCCAAGTGTGCACAGGCCATGCGGCGCAATAATCCCTGACTCTTTGGTGTCGACATCCGGCCCATTATCTGCCACTATGGTGCAATGATTATCCGGGATAAAATATGCGCAGTTATAGCAGAAACATCCTTGTGGAGGTCGGAATTACCAAAATGGTCTATCTCTATGTACCCCGACAGAGTCTTGGAGAGCTTGAGGTACTGCTTGTCGGTGCGATAACTTCGCTCCCATACATTGCGTCGCATCATGATGTAAAACAACTTTAGGAGCTCTAACGAGATTCAATCGCTATTTTTTTCTTTCAAGCATCCTTGCCAGTCTCTTTAGCCTTGACCATCGCAACATCAGCTTGCCTGTTATTATGGCGGCCACAATAACCGCCCAGACCCACAGCGGCGGACTTTCCACCACGTTCACTCTTGCCATCGAAGGAATTTATCTGCTTTTGATTCCCGTTGTCCTCTCCAATGTATCTTTTCGCTCTTTCGTAAATCGAGCCAAGCCCGATCCTCGCCAGCTGTTCCTAGCACTAAGAATTGCTTCTTCGTGTCATCAGTTCTACTAGATGGGCAATCTCCGCTGTGCTTCCTGTTCCATCCCGGACTTCTTGTAAGATGCTCACGTTTCTTGCCCATCGGAGGTTTGTTTCCGCGCCCTACCCCTGCCATCTCATACGTCCATTTGTCAAGGAGATGACGCAGTTGCGCTAGCTCACTAATGTCCTGTATCCGACCTGCAAGTTGCCATATCTTCTTAGCATTGATGATAATGTAGTTTCAGTAGCGAGAATTACCTCTTGTGCTTTACGATGGAAAAATGCCCAACGTGCTACCGTATGGTCCGAAGGATGAAAAACCTCCTTGCGTGCGGCTGGATCAAAAATTTTTTCCAATCCGTAGGGTGCCAAAGCCACCTTTTCCAGGATTCGGACAGTACGCATAGGAACGCTAATAATTTTGGTGGTCAACCAACAGATCCATTGTGAGGGGGAGATAAGAGGGTGGGCTTACCTCTATCTCACATCTTTCATCCGACTCGGTTGTATTGCGCGATTTTCAGGCGAGTACGTGGAGAGTAGACCAATCTATTACGGAAGAATCAAAATAACATCAATGACAAATTTCTCTTCTACTGTTTCAGGGCGGTGGGCAGTCCTTACATAAAACTCACGGGTCTGAAGGATAAAAGGAAAGGAAAAAAAGAAAGGATATCCATCAACCAATGTCCATTGCATCATCACCGGTACCAAAGGTCGACAGGCTAGCCGGCATAGGTTGTTATTGTACCAACTTTGCTGGCACAGGTGGATCGATAAAGCGAGAGAGCGAGAGCTTCAGAGTCTCAGAAGTGATTGACCAGTCACTTGCAGATAGCATCTCGCAGGTCTTTGACGATCGACACCGTTATCCTATTTACCTGCTCGAGAAGCGCGACATAGATTCTAACCATGCGCTCTTGGAAATACAGCGCGAGTGCGGCATCCGGCTCAGGGTGATGGGAATAAAGGATGCTAAAGCGGTGACGACCCAGTACGCGGGGTCTGATAGAATAATGCGAACCCCTCCTGCAGAGCTCAGGACCAAGCATACCCGACTAACACTGAGAGGATTTACAATGAGGCCGCTAGGCAAGGAATACCTCGTAGGGAACGAGTTTGAAATAACCATTCAAGACCCGCGCTCGAGGAACCTGTCAGAATTTCTCCCAGAGATCTACAAGATAGGAAACTTTTACGGTCTTCAGAGATTTGGCAGTGAAAGACTGGTGACGCATCTGGTAGGCAAGGAAATAGTAAAGCGAAACTTCAAGCGCGCGGTAGAGCTGCTGCTGTCTTATACTACAGAATATGACACGCCGATGAGCAGAGAGATCAGGAACAAGTGCGCCGATCCGGGAAACTATAGGCAGGTATTGAAAATACTGCCGAGAGGAATGGACATCGAGCGGCTGGTAATTTCTGCCCTTGTCGCGGGCAGAGATCCGGTGGCGGCCCTGCGCGCGATCCCGGTCACCATCCGGCGGCTTTTCGTGCATGCGTACCAAGCATACATATTTAACAAATGCCTCTCCGAGGCAATCATTAGAGGCGAAGACTTGATGCAGCCGAAAGAGGGTGATTTATGTTTCGAGATGGAGGGGCCGGCGACCTTTGGAAGGATAATCAAATTTAATCCAAGTTCGAACATCAGAATGGTGCCCGCGATCAGGATGGCT
>DATLXY010000112.1:0-3256 GCA_035575335.1 Nitrososphaera sp.
GGAGAGCAAATTGACAATTTGAAGTTCTTCTCTGGAGGAAGTTATTCTGCTGCGTTTGTCGACGCTTCTGGTATGAACTTTTGGCCACGACCCGGCTCGCTACTTATCGGCGCCGCTAACGCAAGTCTCGTCGCGAGCCTCGATTTTAATGGAACTTCGCGAACGAGTCCTTATGACATCGGGGCGTATGAGACTGAAGGACTTGGGGTGAATCCAGGGTGGCAGATAGCCCCAGGCTTCAAGGTCACTGGAAGCCAGCCCATGCTGCCGCCTCTGGCGCCGACGAATTTGCAAGTGCAATGAAAAACAGAGGATCTGAAGATGTATCACAAAAGAATCATTCTTTATCAAGCCCTGCCAATTTTGCTTAGTCTATGGTTGAACCTCATCCTTTTGGTTCCCCAGCTTGCTTGGGCGGGGACAGCCATGGGAGATTTAGCTGCGTCCATGCAACCTGGCGCCTGGGCGGAATTGGTCACGAACAACATTGGGGTACTCAATCAAAGTGGGACGGATGGCAATATCATTCCTTACGCAGCGGATGCAGCGTGGGACCCAAACTCGCGCAAGTTGCTCTATGTTGGCAATGACCACATTGATAGTGTTGTGAGTCAAGCAGATCGTTTTGTTCTCTACAATGCCGATACCAACAGCTGGCAAAACATGTCCCCACCGCCGTGGTCTGCTCCGGGCGTCACTGATCATGGATATTATCAGCACGGCATCAACACAGCGACTGGGCTGATGTACCGCCGAGGCGGTAAATCCTCAAATGTTTTTTATACGTATAATATTGCAAATAACACGTGGACTGCTTTGCCTCCCAATAATCTCATTGATAACAGCGCGGCCTGCTGTGCTGGGGTAGACTATTTCCCTGAACTTGGTGGACTCGTTTTTGCCCAAGGTGGAGACGTAGGGGGCGGCAGACTTTTTCTGTTTAACGAAACTGCGCAACGGTGGAGCACGATTGCGCAAAATCTCTCACCTATGACTGGAGGCACGTTCACCCTTGGCTCCTACAACCCTGTCTATAAAGTGATGGTCTTTGGCACGAGCGGCGCCTTCTATAAAGTGGACAGCAGCGGGAACGTTGCCCGCTTATCAAATGCACCCATAACATTTTACGACGGCACCGGATATCTAAGCATTGTTACAGTTGACCCGCTCAGTGGGCAATATCTTATCCTTACTGCTACCGACCGGCAGTTCTACACGTATGATGTAGTCACTGATATCTGGCGACTCCAAAACAGTCCCACTAAACCAAATCTGAATTCTCATTCAATCATCGCCACGCCTATTAGCAATTACGGTGTCGTCATGTTTGTTGCCTGTCGCGCCACGACGTGCCGGACGTATTTGTACAAACACTCGTCGACTCCTCCTTCTAGCTCCCCCCCATCCGCGCCTGTATCACTTTCCATACAATAATTTTTGCAAATGGAGTAATAACGATGAAAGAATCAGGCTCAACGAATCCCCCTACCTTTCGATCTCAGCAGCAGAGAAGTCAACAACCTAAATTTATGAAAGGGAGAAGTCAGCGGACGTTTGGTTTGAAAAGGAAATGCGCAGTCTTAGGGGCTCTCTTCACTGTGATGCTGACTGCCATATCTACGCCTGCACGTGCGGCTGATTTTGTGACACGGTGTCAAGATCCTGGAGTAATCAAATGTGTGGGGTTTGACTCGTCTGCTGATATTCAAGGGACATGGGGAAATCCTCACGGCATTCTTTCTGGAGCAGCAACCCCGACACTCGACACTACGGTCAAGGCGTCCGGAAATAGCGCTCTCAAATTTACGATTCCGCCGAATTCTGGAGCAAACTCCTCTGGATCATATTTCACGAACTTTGCAGACGATCTCTCTGTCCAGTTCGGGGAGAACCAAGAGTTTTATATCCAGTGGCGTCAACGCTTTTCACCTGAGTTTCTCTCAACCGTCTATCAAGGCGGCGGCGGCTGGAAGCAGTCGATCATCGGCACCGGAGACAAGCCGGGCTGTACCCCTATAAATTCTACAAATTGTTCAACTTCCTGTACTGATCTGGAGGTCGTAACACAAAACACCAATCAGCGCGGTTTTGCTCAGATGTATAACTCCTGCAGCGGGTCGACCTCACATGGAGCATATGATCCATTCAATGAGCGATTTGGTTCATACGACTTTAAATTACAGAACGCCCGATCTGCCCCTTACTGCCTCTACTCTCAGGGACAAACTACTCCGCCCTCGTATTTCCCACCCCTAGGTAATTGCTTCGGATATGTTGCCAATGAGTGGATGACCTTTCAGGTCCATGTAAAGACTGGCCCTCGCGTCAACGATGAATTCACGAATAGTTATGTCCAACTTTGGATCGCTCGGGAAGGGCAGTCATCACAACTGGTCATCAATTGGGGGCCTTACAATCTGACTGCTGGTTCGCCGACAGCAAATCAACAGTATGGCAAAGTGTGGTTACTCCCGTACAATACGGGAAAGGACGCTTCGGTCACTTACCCTACTGCCTACACATGGTATGATGAATTGATTATTTCGAGAACGATGATTGCAGATCCAAGCCCTTCTGGAACGACAACTCAGCCTCCATCAGCCCCAACTAATCTGAACGTCCAGTGATGCGCTGTGCCAGATTCGGTTCTCTCTAATGAGCTTTGACGAACAACATCTGTACTGTCCTGGTTCTCGTGATTGAAGTCGCCTCGTCTGCGCGTAAGGGGCGCACACTCGTGCGTCCCCTCCAGATGCGTCAACTTATTATCAGACTTGATTATCAAGATTCATAGAGGCAGATAAATCCCAGGACAGTTCCTTCCGGATTTCTGAAAGAGAATGGCTCATAAAACTGTGATGGCAGAGAGGATCCGATCCCATATCCCAGATTTCGGATGGAAAAAGAAATAGTTAGAGAATTCCTGATCGCGATAGCTGTCGGTAGGAAATAGCGCGCCATCATAGACAAAACCGTGATATCCTAGCTCTTGCAGAAGGCTGAAGACGCCACGGCTTGTATCACGTCGACGTCGAAGGGCGGCGAATAGCGATCGATGACATCTTTCAGAAGGCTGAAGACGCCACGGCTTGTATCACGACTCACTTCGAGAAGCCATCCAGGACGCTGCAAGGATAGCAGTTCTAACCCACCACGGATAACTTCAAGTTCTCCACCCTCAACATCACATTTAATGAAATCTATTCGAGGAACGATCTTCTGTTTCCAGAAAGAGTCGAGCGTCATAACCTCTACT
>DATLXY010000113.1:0-3618 GCA_035575335.1 Nitrososphaera sp.
CTGCAGCACCGGATCAAGAGCTCTTGACAACCTGTTGCTCGGCGGTGTCGAAACTCAGGCCATTACCGAGTTTTACGGAGAATTTGGAAGCGGTAAATCGCAGATATGCCATACACTATGCGTTACTGCTCAGCAGCCTCCCGAAGAAGGTGGTCTTGGCGGCGGGGTGATACTCATTGACACAGAAGGTACATTCAGGCCAGAGAGAGTTGACCAGATCGCACGTGCCAGAGGGTTCGACCCCTCGGAAATCCTGAAAAAGATTGCTATTTGCAAGGCGTACAATAGCAGCCATCTTGAGCTAATAGTCAAGTCAATGGGCAAGTACATAGACGACTTTAAGGCCAAGATGATAATTATCGACAGCATAATCTCGCTCCACCGTGCTGAGTTTTCAGGAAGGGGAACGCTTGCGGACAGACAGCAGCGCCTAAACAGCATAATGCATAAGCTAGTCAGGATCGCAGAAATCTACAACGTAGCCGTGGTTGTTACTAATCAGGTCCAGTCTACACCGGATACTTTCTTTGGCGATCCGACCAAGCCTGCAGGCGGAAATGTAATCGGTCATGCATCGACTTATAGAATATATCTGCGCAGGGCGGGTAACGACAGGATCGCAAGGATTATCGACAGCCCGTATCACCCGTACTCTGATGTTAGGTTCACAGTAAATGAGAAAGGTGTCGACGACCTCGACGAAGATACGCCTAAAAAGAAGTCAACAAAAGCTAAGGACGAAGATGACTAGCCAGAGAGAAATTTTCTCTCTGACTCTCTTAATTTTTCGGGATCTCCGCAGTATTTCACCAACTGAGACAACTTGTCTTGTGCTTTCCCTGTTTTTATTACATCATTTGCGATTTCTATTCCCTCTTTGAAATCATGGGCAATTTTTCCAACGAGCAATGCGGCAGCGGCATTGAGGGCTACTATGTCCTGCTTTTCTCTAGAGGCCATCCCATAGATTGATTGTAGGGTATTCTTGATAGAATCTTCTCTGGAGCTTACGACGAGATGTTCCGGCTTGGCTTTCTCGATGCCTACCACCCTAGGGTGTAGACGTATCCTCTTCGTAGTCTGCCTATCAGCTGAGAACCAGAGGATATCGTTTTCGCACGTGTTAGAAATTTCATCAAAACCATCGTGTGCATGGACAATCATTACTTCGTTTAGAAGCCCACGACAGGCTTCTGCAAATGTCTCCAAAAGTGTCGGCTCAAAAACTCCGATTACTTGTCCCGAAATGTTGGTGCAAGGATTGCTCAGAGGACCAACCATGTTGAATACCGTCCTGATACCAATGATCTTTCTTGCGTTCGCAACATGTTTCATTGAAGAGTGGAACAGAGGAGCGAACAAGAATCCAATCCCAGTTTTTTCGATACATGATTTCACCTTTTCGGGTGGGGTATTAAGATCTAGGCCGACATATTCAAGAAAATCTGCACTTCCACATATGCCGGAAACCGATCTATTACCGTGCTTGGCGACATTGGCACCTGCAGCGGCAGCAACTATGGCGGCAGCTGTGCTAATATTAAACGACCTGATGGAGTCACCTCCGGTACCACATGTGTCAATTAGGGGGCCTTGAACATCGGGGGTTATCCTCGTCGCATGGTTTCTAAGGGAGGACAAAATTGACCTGAGCTCTTCTGCAGTTTCGCCCTTCATTGCGAGAGCAACTAGAAATGCTGCGATAGCGGCATCTGATACAGAGCCCGAGAGTATCTCATCAAGCACTTCTCTCATTTCCTTCCCCGAAAGGTTTGTCCTTGCAACCAACTTCCTTATCATTGGCTGCAGGTTCGGCTGAGTGCTCATCTTTTCACCATTGAAAGAAAATTCTGCAGTATCTTGCGTCCTTCTCCGGTGAGAACGGACTCCGGATGGAACTGGACGCCTTCTATTGGGTACTGCTTGTGCCTTATTCCCATTATCTCGTCGTCGTCTAGCGATCTCGCCGTGACTTCAAGGCAGTCCGGAATCGAATTCTTTTCTGCAACGAGGGAATGGTAGCGTGTAGCCCTAAACGGATTAGAAACGTTCTCAAAGATCCTGTCCTTTCCGTTGGTGTAGTGTATCTCGCTTGTCTTTCCATGCCTTACCTTTCCTGCATTGACCACCCTGCCTCCAAAGGCATGCACTATTCCCTGATGGCCGAGGCAGACTCCAAGTATGGGAGTTTTTGGTCCCATTTCTCTAATGACCTCAGTGCATACGCCAAAATATTTTCGATCTGCAGGGTGCCCCGGTCCTGGAGATATTACTATACCATCAGGATTCATCTTTTTGACATCGTCGAGAGTTATCTTGTCATTTCTTATCACGACTGGTTCTGCGCCGAGCTCGCCCAATAGCTGGGCGATATTGTAGACGAATGAGTCGTAGTTATCAATGACAAGGATTTTCATTCAACGTCTCACCAGAGAGTAGATTACATCAGCTACAACAAGCGGATTAGAGCCAAAAATGACCGCCTCTCTGCATTACTCTCCATAATTTTACATACCTTTACCGTATTTAAGTTTAGTGCACTCTAAAGGAATCTCCAAAAAGGCCAAAAGAAGGGTCAATCATATAATGGCTTTGAGCACTAGATCCTGCTTATGACTACATCCCGCTTGAGTCTCGTCCTGATTAGCTAACTTTTGTGTAATGAACAGAGGGGATATGAGCTTCTAACCAATATCAATTGTAAGATTGTTAAAATTTCGTAATCATGAAAGATGACCTCATCTGTTATGGCTCCTACGATTTCAGAATAGTAGCACCGGCCGCTCCCCAAGGACAGGATTCTTGATTCAGCAATTCAGGCTATTGCAGGCGGTTCTGAAATGAAAACGTGTGGAGCTAAGTAGGAACTCGAAAATCTTTAGGTAGAGCGCTGTACAACAAAACTTCTAGTTCGGGTCTCTATAAATCTCCTCTGTAAGGTCAGTTACTAACTTGTTTCATGTTTAAGGTTAATAGAGTTCCATACATCTTTTTACATTTTCCTATTTGCGGATCTCAAGGACATAGAATGAGGACATTCAATCATCTCGGAAAGGGGTCTATCACGTGATACGTCTTAACGACACGTCTACTAAATTATGCCAGTGAGAAATGGTCTGAGTATCTGTGCGGCATTCTCTTCACGACAGGTATTATTTTTAAAAATGAAGGATGGAAAATGACCAATAGTGCTAGGACTGTTACACAGTTACAGGTAGTACTTTATTCTATTCCAACAACGATTGTCATTGAACGAAAGTTCTATTAGATGATCATTGAGATCTCTCCATGGCCGGCTTGACCCAGACCTATCGCAAACGATATTTTGCGGCCAGATCATCATGAAATGATTGTCGTCCCCGTACTATCCTGTCCTCAAACGAATATTGATTGATATTTAGGAATCTATATAATGCAAGGAGACTAATTGCGACTTGACCATAGTTCGGGTGATTGATTTTGGTTCGAGTATTTGTTAATGGATACGGAAACATCGGGCGACGGCTTGCTAGCGCACTGTCAATGGACAAAGAGATCGAGTTTGTAGGGGTTGCAAAGTATACTGTAGACGAAAAGGTCAAGGAAGCGCTGGATAACCACTTCAACGTCTATGTGCCA
>DATLXY010000114.1:0-4340 GCA_035575335.1 Nitrososphaera sp.
GCCATTACGCCTGAGATAGGTGCTTTGTCCGCGGTGGATAATGTCAATAATTACCACGAATGGGTGACCAGTGAGCCCGCTGGCCTGAGATGCGATGATGAATCACCAGTCATTTAAATCGCAGACGTCCAGTGACTCATATTTATTACTGCAATGTTGTCGTGGTGTTGGAGGATGCCCGCGTGGATTTGAGATGTACGTCCCGCAGGGCTTCCTTGACCTTCCTGGCAAACTCCTGTTCGTTAATTGGTTGCCTGATAACATCTCTGCTCGAGGTACCATGGAAAATGTTTACCAGCTCTTCTACTGCCTCAAGAGCTGTTACAAAAATCACCTTTAGATTCGGGTCTATCGACTTGATCCTGTTATACAGCTGCAGACCATTCAGGCTCTTCATTCGGATGTCGACTATGGCCAGGTCATAATATGACGGGCCGATCGATGTGATGCTCTCTACTGCGCTCTTTGCATCCGGGAACCCATCGACGTTGTACCCCTGCTTTGTCAAGAAGATCTTGTAGGCCAGCAGCGCGTCCGGTTCGTCATCAACTAACATGATGTTGTATATTGATTTATTATCATGCGTAGATGCCATCCTTCTTGCAGGGCTTGCGGTCCTTGGCTCGCCGGACTTGGACATCTTTATCGATCCAAGGGCGTTTTGACCATCAATGCCCCATCCTCCTACCGAAGATAGGACTGAGCGGAAGTGGATGCCCTGCTCTGTCAGCTGGAAATGCTTTTCCCCGTCATCTGAGTTTTTAACCCATCCCAGCAATTTCAACAGTTCAAGATACCTGACGCAGTTAGGGTAATTAAGACCTGTCTTGCCGGCCAGATTGGTCTTTTTCATTCCTCCCGAATCGCTAAGGACATTGAGGATCCGCTTGATCACAACAAGCGAAAACAAGTTCCTTCCGCTGTTGCTATCACGAGCCTGCAGCACTGCCCGTCTATTAGACAAGTGGTTAATAAGCATTCTTCTAGAAAAGGATCATGAAGAATGGATCAAGTCTGACCTAATGCCAAAATATGGAAAAAAGCCAAAAAACATACCCCGATATTATCGCAGCTTCTTGCAATGCTTTTCCAGATATAAGGGCATAATTCATGTCACCAACTATGTGAAGTCGAAGGCCATAGGAAAGGCCTCAGCCAGCAGAACAGAAGACGCCTTCTGGAAACTGGAGACGCGTGTGCAGAGAAGAATTGGTCAGGAGTATGCCGGCGCAAAGGATAGGCTGACCGTTTTGATATCTATTTTGACATCTCCAGGCCTGCACACGGGGCTGGACCTCAAGTGCGAGCTGGTAAGGCTCCAGATGAGGAATTGAAGGCGCTGATCCTTAATTTCATCATGAGAAAAGGAAGATTGGGTGAACATTACTTTCCAATTGATACAATGTCTAACTGGCTCGGTCAAGTTGTAAAGAATAACGGCAAGAATGTCAGGAAAAAAGTAAAAGAGTTGGCTCAGGATGGATATCTTATTCTTCACAAAGGGAACACGACCGCGTCGCTGAACCCGCAGGCAAGGCAGTAGATAATGGAATACATAGACAGATATCTGAGGGAATGAGCAGCGCGCTTAAATAAATCCGTATTCAGACAGGTTCCGCGATCCACTGGTAATCAAAAACTGAAAAAGCTATGTCGCTGCCCCCTCAGCTGCAATGGACCGCTTTAAAAAGCGGGAACAAGAAAAGAAAAATGAGCACAGATAACAGTTCTCCACTTGCAGATATCAACATCACAGGAGTTCAACGAAAACAAGAAACTAGCCGCAACTAGACGATAGAACGACCATATTCCCTTGCCAGAGACGCAAACGCCGAAAGTCTACCAGCTGCACCTTGAGCAATGGATTCTGGCCATAAGTATGGTCGAATTGATGTAGATCAACCGGCACACCATAGAGGAAGATATCAGGTGGTTGTACGGAAATATGGCCGACAATCCTCAGAAATTTGCAGAATGTTAAACGAGGCGCGCGAGAAAGACTACACACGAGCTGGCAGTATCATTTTTGCACAATTCAATAAATCGTCGTTTGCTGACGGTTTATGCACTAAGGCAGTTTGTATGCGAATCCTGTTTTCAGGTTCTGGTTTAAGAACGTATTGATCTATATCAGATTTATGCAACAAAGGTACTGTCAAATCTTGTCAGATGATGGCATCATGAGCTTGTCTGATCCAACGGGAACTTTACAGAACCGCAACAAAGTACTAAAATACCTACTAGTTTTGCATATTAACAACCTCATATGATTGCTTTACCAAATCTATGCCATAAGGTATGTCATCTTCCGTTACAAGCGTATACCTTCTCTCATTATCAAAGAAAAATCCTTTGACAGAGTGTGCAAGTTTCTTGGGATCAGAGAATTTTGGGCTTGATCGTACACATAATGTAGCAGATTTCTTGCTAAGCAATATTACTGCAAATTCCGTTCTCCTTGTAGTGGGTTCTTTTACGTAAAAACAATACCATCTGAATCTAGCTTTATGAATAATATTGGGTATAGAACATGAAATTTCATTAATAAGAGTAGTAACTAGTTTTTGTACTTGAGGTTGGACCCAGTCTAGCCTCTTAGTCCAGCTTTGCATATTATCTGGCAATCCTTTCCTTCCTTCTTCTTTCCCTTTACCATGGACAAGTGCTAAAGGCTTAAAAGCATAAATCATCTCCGAACCCTTTTGATATGTCTTAAATTCTATTACCTTAGTTTCCTTTTTGGATTTAAATTCTTCCCTTAATTCTTCGATTTGTGGGGTTACTTTATCTATGACTATGAGAATTCCACATCTATCACGAAGTGTATTCCTTATAGAATAATAAACATCTTCACCAAAGGTCTTCTTTGCTAGTGCCCAGTTTCTATCATTTTTTAATTCATTATAGATTGTCTCGCTAACATTGCTAATAGTTTCCTCGTTAGATAATGCTCTTATGAAACCATTGATTTGTGGTTCGATCTCTTTGTATGGGTCGTGCTTGCTTAGTTCATGTTCAACTATCCAAAACATCTTATTGCTCAAATCAAGCAATAACCCATCTGTAACTCTCATTTTTGCCTTGGATTCTATCCTATGTTTAATGTCAAAATAGATAGAATTGGAACCGAAAATCTTTGGTGCGTTTGATACAACCAACCTTTCGAGTTCCTTTTCATCTCTATACTCTTTTAGTGTGAATAAGCCTTCTTTTGTTAATATGCATGTTTGATATTCTTCCGCAAACTCGCTCATATAGCCTTGAATCCTACGGATTATTGGTTTATAAGATTTCTATAATCGAGGGCTGCACATAACTCCACCACTGCATCACATGTCGATTCATGCTATCCAGAGCTCCACGTCCAGACTGATCAGCAGGCTGGATCACTGATATGCATTGCCCTCCGAGCTCTACAATTGAGTGTGTAAGCCTGCCTCCGCTAAACCATCAGTGCGTCACCGGATGCTTATGCGTGTGTGCGGAAAAGGCAAGGCGAAGGTCTGCTGCTACACTAGATCCAAAGGAGTGTAGTTGTTACAAACGGGGAAGTGGTGGATAGAAGTGAAGAGCCAGCCCTGTGTTATATGCGTGTTGCATATAGATTTACTTCCGGTCTTACTGCTTCTTGTTATGCAACAAAATCGAAAAGTAATTAATTGTTGTACTTACACAGATGGGTAACACTTTCAGTTAGACTAAATGCGCCTGACTCAGGCTATGCTAGATTTCCAGACAATAGATTTTGAATCAGACGTGAAGATAGCTATTACGTTCTTTCTTTGCAGACATTCAAGATAGCTTAAAAATCAACGACAGCCAAGAGATCTTGTTCAGGATCAGCAAACCACGGAACCTTGCTGGGCGGTCTTTTTCTACGCTATTCCTTGCGGCCAAGTTCGTCAAGAGGATTTACGAGCAGAACTCTTATGAAATTGAGCAAGTAGAAAAGGTCTGCCGTGAAAGGTAAGTATTATCAAGGAGACCTGACGACAGTGAAATTTGTTTCGTGGCTCAATTCAAAGCTGAGGGCATCAGGATGCAAGGCCGATGTGAAGAAGATAGGTGAAGAGATGGCACAAGTCGCCGACGGGTAAGGGGCAGGCGGCGCCATAGGTCTGTATCTGTAATGACGGGATCCATATCTGCATCATGATGTAAGCCTTGTTCGCAGTAGCCTATTAGCTGGCGGTAGTTCACAGTTCCTAATACATTTCAAAGCTGATAAGAGCTCTATGAGCATCTTTAGAAAAAAGTCACCATGGAATTTACGACCAAGATGCCGCTGCAGCTGACTTTTGCTTGCAAATGCAGTCAAGATAGAGTTCTACATGGCCCCA
>DATLXY010000115.1:0-3707 GCA_035575335.1 Nitrososphaera sp.
CCATGCTAATTTTGCATGAAGCAAGGCCATCAATGAACCGTAGGAGAAAATGTGTGTATCAGAAAGTGAAGTACTTTCACAGGCGATATTGATTACTGTGATATCAGCAGCCATTACAAATTGTTACTCCCGTAGGAACCGGAACTAATAACGAAGACAGTAAGAGACCGTAGAGTGCCGTAATGAAGATTCTAGTTGCAATCGTGTCAAAAGTTCGAGATGATATTTTGGCGCCAAGTAAATTGTGATGTAGACGCAGACCGGGCGCAGCGGCCAGTAGCGTTAGTCCATTCCCAGTACCCGGTGCCAGAACTGTTTGCCGTACGTTGACACGCGTGTGAAATGCATGAAGGATATTCCTACAGGAATTACTACTGCGGCCCTCGTCTAGACGCGCTGTATAGTTCTCTTTGTCGTTGTTACTACCAGCAGTGCGCGTCAGAGTTACGCGTGTAGGTATCCCAGCACAACATTGAGAGGGTGCGCGGATGCCGAGGATTCGGGCGCCGGGCAGTTGACAACTTAAATAGTAATACAAACGCAGCTAGCGATAACGTGAGCAAAAAGCAAGTGTATATGACAAGAAAAATCCTGGAGCCAGCGCTATCAATGCTCTCGAAGGAGTGCGACGTCACCGTTCACAAGAAGCATAGTCCGCCACTCAGAAAAGAGCTGTTGAAGAATGCGGCTGGTAAGCACGGCATCCTCTGTATGCTAACAGACCGAATAGACGCTGAACTGATGGACGCTGCAGGTCCAAGTTTACAGGTCATCAGCTCGTATAGCACAGGATTTGAGCACATCGATGTGAAAGAGGCAACTGCAAGAGGCATCTATGTAACATACACCGCAGACGTGTTGACAGAAGCAACTGCAGACATGACATTCGCTCTAATTCTTGCGTGCTCACGCAATATAGTTACTGCAGACAGGTATGTCAGGGAGAACAGGTGGAAGTCAGGCTGGGCGCCGGACCTGATGCTTGGATACGATGTTCACGGCGCGACGCTTGGCGTAATCGGACTTGGCCGAATTGGATCTGCAGTAGCAAGAAGAGCAAAAGGCTTTGACATGAAGGTCTTGTACCATAACAGGAGCAGAAAGCCGGAGTTAGAGGCCAGATTGGGCGCCAAGTACGTAGGGCTGGATGATCTATTGGCACAGAGCGATTTTGTCTCAATACACACCAGCCTGAATAGTACAAGCCACCATATGATAAACAAGAGCAAGATAGAGCTGATGAAAAAGACTGCATTTATAATTAACACAGCGCGGGGGTCGGTCGTAAATGAAACAGATCTTGCCAGAGCACTCAAGGCAGGCAAGATCGCTGGAGCGGCGCTCGACGTATTTGAGAAAGAACCTCTACCAAGGACAAGCCCCTTATTGAAAATGAAAAATGTCGTGCTTGTCCCGCACATTGGAAGCGCGACGTACCAGACTCGCTCCAAGATGGCAGAAGTGGCCGCCAAGAATTTGCTTGACGTTCTGGCAGGCAAAGAACCTGATCCGAAATTCTTGGTAAACCCCGAAGTGAGGAAAGTACGCCCACTATAGCAAGCCGGCACCTACTTGGTTGATTCCCATGCTTGCTTCTTCTTGTCATACTCCCCACGGCTGTACACCGGCCTTGCTGGATGCCCCATAACAACAGTATCTGGCGGTACGTCCTTTGTTACGACGGAAGCCATTGCGACTACACTATTCTTGCCGACCCTAACACCGGCCTTGAAGACAGACCTTCCTCCGATTATTGCACCGTCTTCCACTATTACCCCTATCATTTTCGGGCTCATCGGGTAGGGATCATTTGTGAATGCCGCAGCAGGCCCAATAAAGACATTCTTTCCTATTACCGTGAGGGGAGGGATATAGACCGAGCCTTCAATACGAGTATTATCTCCGATCTTGACCTTATAGTCGACATGTGTAAGAGATCCTATCATGACATTGTCTCCGATCTCTGTTTCGTCTCCGACATAGGCAAAGTGCCATATCTTGACGTTCCTTCCGATCTTGGCAGTCTTGGACACATAGTTTGTCACGCCGGATGGCGCGGCATAGTTGTTGCTCATTGTTTCAAAGATGCCATGGATTTCCCTGCTTTATAATCTTGTCAGGAATTTTACCTTGCCATTTCCTCAGCAGCTCGATATCCATGTTCTTCTTTTCCTTACGAATTTCGTCTGGCAGCATCACAGGAATCTCGTCGATTATTGGATAATAGCGGTTGCACTTGTTGCAAAAGAGCACCCCCTCCTTGACTGTCTGCCCTTCCGACTCTACTTCGTACAGTTCCAACGGATAGTGTTTGTCGATAGGACACGCAAGGATATCAAGCATCGATTTTTTCATTTCAAATCCAAATACACAGGTGAGCCGGTATTACTTGAGAGTATCGCTGCCTCGGCCACCCTTGTCACATTTGTGGCGTCAGCTGGGGTGACAACCAATTTGGACTTCCCTTCTATTGACTCGACGAAATTTTTCAGCTCTAACGTTAGCGGCTCTTGGAACTGTCGTCGCGGAGTTATTGTCGCTTCCGCATGGTCTATCCTTATTTCCTGTGTCAAAAAGTCTCCGGTTATTATTCCGTCTGTACAAACAGCGCTGAATGTCCTGACCTTCTTTGGGGTGAGCCAGTTGGACGCAATTATAGCAACCTTTTGCCCTTCGAATCCGAGCATTATTGTCGCAAAGTCTTCAAATGTGTGAAAGCGCTTCCCAGCTCTGGCAAAGACGACGTTGGGTCTGCTTCCAAAAAGGAACATCGCCGTGTCAATGTCGTGCACTGATGTATCATATATGACACCTACGTCCTTGATGTGCAGTGGCATCCTATTCTCTCGATGAAATTCGATCATCATCGGGTCGCCATACATGCCGCCCTCTATCAGTTTGCGGGCGTCGCTCACTGCAGGATTAAAACGCTCGACGTACCCAGAAGTGAGTAACACCTTATTGCTCTCTGCAACTGCCATCATCTCTTCACATTCTTTGGATGAAAATGACATGGGTTTTTCAACAAATGTATTGATGCCGCGCTCCATCATCTTCTTGGCAACTAATGCATGGGTCTTTGTTGGAGTGCATACCAGGCAACCATCCAGCCTCTCCCTGCTGACCATGTCATCCAGAGAAGAATATGAGGGGACTCCATATTTTTCCCCTATATCTTTTGCCCGAGCAGCATCTACGTCGCAGACGGCCGCGAGGCATCCGAGGTCTTTTAACACCCTTACGTGGTTCTTGCCCCAGCCGCCGACGCCTATGACTGCAATCTTTGTGCCTGCTACCATACAGGGGTCAACCAGTCTGCGTATTCCCCGGAGCCAGCGGAAACGATCTTGGCGTACATTTCGCGGATGGTCTTGGTCACCGGACCCTCCCTTCCACTGCCGATGACATGACCATCGATACTTGTGACCGGAACAATTTCTGCAGCAGTACCAGTTAGAAATATCTCGTCTGCCATATACAGCTCGGTACGCGGGATTGGCCGTTCTATTACATCATATCCTATATCCTTTGCAATCGTAATCGCGCTCTCCCTTGTAATGCCTTCGAGGGCCGAATCCGAGAGAAACGGAGTGAAGATCTTCCCCCGCCGGACAATGAAAATGTTCTCCCCTGATGCCTCGCTCACGTTGCCAGACATATCGAGTAATATGGATTCGTCATAGCCGTTGCGCTTGCTTTCCTGTGTG
>DATLXY010000116.1:0-4304 GCA_035575335.1 Nitrososphaera sp.
TACAAAAACTTACAGGAAAAACCATACCCGAAGATGAGCTTAGGGCAGGACTTTCCAGGATGACTCTGACGTGGGATCCCGTAAAGGAATCGTTAATCAAGTCAGCTAACGACGCGTTCGACATAGGGTTCTTTGATAAGAGGCCCGATTTGTCAAACATCTATGATTTGAGGTTGTTGAACGATGTACTCGCCAGGAAAGGACTTGAGCAGATACAATGACGCAAAAATTGCATCTACATCACGACAATTGCATCTTTAGGCTAGATTATATTCTGTATGATAGGATCGGGTGCAGTAGAACTTGACGACAGCAACCAACAACGGCAACAACAGCCACTGGCGAACTAGAATAACAGAGTTGAAGCCAGAAGCGACAAACGCTTTCCAAAATTCAGATTCTCACTCCCACAGAGATCATCTAGTTCCAAATTACGCCGGCAGTGGTGCCAAGGCCGAAGAGTTTGCGGAGACCGCGGATACATTTCACCCGGAAAAAGCTGGAGGTATTAGGCGAGAGTTTCCGATAAACCTGCATGACCGGCGCGTTTTTGACCGCTCGATCCTCACACCAACTAGGATACAGATACCAAAAGAACAGAGGAGAGGATTTCCAGTTTGCTAGAGGAGAGACGCGCGCAGAAACGGTCCAGCAAGCGTGGTTTAGACATGAGCGACGCAGCCAACGTCGCACTGTTCCTAGCGGCGTTCGTCGGGATATGGCAGCTCGTATTCCTTCTGGGGATCTGGCCAGCGTTCTTGTTACCCTCGCCGGCCGTGGTCGTCTCTGCGATAGGATATCTGGTCGAAAATTCCTCATTGCTGGTCAGTATAGGAACAACTATGGCGAGGCTTGGTGCCGGATTTGCGATCTCGCTGGGCATCGGTGTGGGCGTAGGCCTTGCAATGGTCAAGTTCCGTGGCTTCGGCAAGACGATGAGTTCGTTCGCAGTCGGTCTTTTGACATTCCCCAGCATTGCATGGGTTCCATTTGCCATCATATTCTTTGGCTTCAACGATTTCGGCATTCTATTCGTAGTCATCATGGCTTCTGTGTTTTCAGTAATGATAACTACCTACAGCTCGATTCGCAATATACCGCCTATATATCTTCGAGCTGCCCGCAATATGGGCGCAAAGGGGTTTGCACTATTCCGTCACGTGATGATCCCTGCATCTACCCCGTCGCTCGTACTTGGAATTCGACAGGCATGGTCTTTTGCATGGCACGCGCTCATTGGCGCAGAGATGTTGATAACCACACTGTATGGGCTAGGGCACATACTGATGATCGGAAGAGAATTCAACAAAATGGAAGACATCCTCGCCACAATGATTGTAATCTTTGTTATAGGTGTTATATTTGACAGAGTCATATTCCGTAAGGTCGAGGAAAGGGTAAGAGCTCGCTGGGGGCTGGACCAGCACAGTGAATAGCCATTCAGCGGGTGATAACCGCGGCCCGCAAATTAAAATATACGCAAAATATGCATATATATCACAATAACAGATGCTCGACGATCTCGCAAAGAGCAGGGTGGATGCAAAGAAGCCCCGTAAGGAGGGGTTGACATGCACTGTAGACAAACTGCAAGGCATAGACAAGGACAACTTCTCAATAATTTCCCCTTTTATCGACGTGGTCAAGATCTACGGGGTGCTCCCGATGCTCATGTCGGAAGAGGACCTCAAGAAAAAGATCAAGTTATACCATGACTTTGGAGTGAAGGTTTCGACCGGCAGCACGATAACTGAATTTGCCATCTCCGAGGACTCGTTGGAAAAGTTTGTCACAGAGGCTGCAAGAGTAGGCTTTGACATAGTTGAAGTGGGCGAGAACAGTATTGATCTATCTTTTGATCAAAAGAAAAAGATCAGTGAAACGATCAAGGCTGCGGGATTGGAGTTTCAATGGAAGGTAGGCAAGAAGGATCCGAGGCACCAGTTAAGCATCGGTGACACGCTTGTCAAGATAGAAGAGGCTGTCAAAATAGGTTCAAAGAAAATCGTTCTCGAGGCAAACGAGGGGGTCAATGTTGGTATCTACGACGAGAAAGGGCTTGTGAAGTGGAGCTTTGTTGGCGCAATAACAAACGACTACCCCCCGAGCACATTCATCTTTGAAGCGCCGCTAGAGTCACAGCAGTCTGCTCTTATTGCTGAATTCGGTCAGCGGGTCAATCTTGCAGAGGTGCAGCCGGATGCAGTTGCTTCCGTCGAGTCGCAGCGCAGGGGATTCTTGTCGAAATCCGCATTTGGGGTATCGTATCTGCGGAGAAATCCCGAAGGAGGCCCAGCGGCAAAATTCATCTATTTTGTGATCAAAACGAAACATCCAATAGACCAAACTGAGCTTGTCTCGATGAGTCATCTGCCGAGGAGGACCGTCCAGTCTGCTATTGAGGATCTCAAGCGACAAGGGCTAATAATTGAGAGGAACAGCCTAGACGATGCGAGAAAAAAAGTGTACCAACCAGTTCAGTCAGACTGGTTGTAAGCCAAGAGAGACGCTACGGTCTTGCTGTCCTGAATCTCGCCGTTTAGGCATTTCTTGATGGCGGATGTAAGCTTCAGTTTCCTTACTCTGATATTCTCATCGTCATCAAGTGGGCCTCGTCTTATCTTTCTCAGATCAGTAGCGACAAAGACGTGCATCAGCTCAGTAGAGTATCCCGGCGCGAGGTACCATTTCAGAAATGGTTTCAGCCTGCCTGTGCAACCGATCTCCTCGGCCATCTCTCGTAATGCAGCTTGCCGGGGAGTTTCATCCTCTTCGATCTTGCCTGCAGGAATCTCTAACAAGGTCTTGTTAACAGCCCGCCTGTACTGCATCACAAGTATAACATCGCTTCCACTCACCGGCACTATCCCCACCGAATTTTTGTGCTCCACTACCTCTTTTTCAATAACTCTACCATTGAGCGAGAACCTGTCTTTCCTCAGGTTGACTCCTCCAGAATAGACCACGATACTTTCAATTGTCTTTACCTTTCTTTTCACCACCTTTACAGGATGAAATGGGAGATTAAACCTATTCGCTTATTCGCTAATTTTATATTCGATTCAAGGTCTTTTTAGGGTGTGGAATTTATTGACGGCGACGGCAACATCATTGTGCCCAAGGCCGTCAGACCTATAATTGACCTCAAAGAGACGACCCTTGGCAGCAAGAAGGGAGCGAAGAGGCAGTATAGGTACGGCAACCTCCATATCCGCGATTATGAAACTCATTATACTGTCCACTTGGACAAGGTGGACCCACTGACAAACCCACTTGGGCACCTCCTTGTCGACGCACCAGAGTATCTGGCTGGAGCTGCTGCGGCGTTGATTGTCGGCAGACGCGTCTGCACATCTGTTTACAACAAAAGGAAACAAGACGGCAAATCCACGCGCGACGCGGCTATCGATGCCGTCATCGCAGGATACCTAGCCGGCTCTTCTGCAGGCGCCCTTGCGTTCAAGATTGCAAATTCGATAAAGGGGCGCAGGTGAAGACTATGGAGCATCCTAGACAAATCAGAAAGGACAGTGTCAGGGAACAACAGAAGCACAGGGAGACCATTTTTCCACACCCTTCAAAGCTGCACGTTGCAAGAGTAATGCTCAAGTTGTTGCCCGTAGTGATCAACCTAAGGAAGGATAGGCGAGAATGGGTCAAGACAGAGGGCAAGAATGTTGACGAAGAAAAATACCGCCGCCAC
Organism: Nitrososphaera sp.; assembly: GCA_035575335.1. Classification (GTDB taxonomy): domain Archaea; phylum Thermoproteota; class Nitrososphaeria; order Nitrososphaerales; family Nitrososphaeraceae; genus Nitrososphaera. The sequence continues at coordinate 3,704 of DATLXY010000116.1, forward strand.
GCCCGCAAGGCACTCAAGACTTTCATCGACCTCGGCCCGTCTTACATCAAGCTTGGTCAGTGGTTATCGACACGTGTCGACATACTTCCGCAGCCATACCTTGAGGTCCTCGCCAAACTTCAGGATGAGGTACCTCCCGCTCCGTTCTCTGAAATAAAGCCAATAATCGAGGAAGAGATAGGCAAAATCGAGGAAGTGTTTGAAGAATTTGATACCGCTGCGCTTTCCGGCGCGTCGCTTGGACAGGTATATGTAGCAAAGTATGCCGGAAGACCTGTCATAGTCAAGGTCGGCAGGCCAAACATTGAGCGCATAATAGAGGACGATATTTACGTGCTCAAAAAGATAATGCCTCTGGCAACGCGCTTTATTGACCCGAACCTCCGCTTCTCTGCTGAGGGCATGCTGGCACAGTTCATCGAGACTGTACGCGAAGAGATGGATTACAGAGTGGAGGCCAACAACCTGCTCACTATCAAGCGCAACCTAGCCGACGACCCGTCTGTCATAATACCTAACGTGTTCACGGAACGCACCAGCAGGCATGTTCTCACGATGGAATACGTTCCAGGCACAAAGATAACAGACATTGCGAGGTTGG
>DATLXY010000117.1:0-8973 GCA_035575335.1 Nitrososphaera sp.
TGGGTCGGGTAACACCACCGAAGAGGCTAGGCAGCAGGCGTACCGACGCGTCTCAAATATCATGATACCAAACATGTTCTACAGGACAGACATAGGAAGTGGATGGGTCAGAGATAGTGACCTGTTACTTTCCTATGGATATATGCACTGACGGAAGGAAAAAGGTATGCAAAATCTATTAACCGACCGTATCAGCATAGATAACACACCGACTCAAGTCGGCACTCCAAGAGGGAAACGTCGAGATCCATACCTGCAACAGTCGCAATTGCACTGCTATCTTCTATAGCAGGGATTCCCACTGTTCAAGGTTCTAACGGCTCTACATCGCCGGCTATGCCGATGTCAAGTACTGAGACTATTTATGTTCTTGGCGAGAGTTCAGCTGACAGGCAGAGCCGATTTCCCACTGAATCTGAATAACCTCCTGAGGATGACAGTCTGCACGCCAAGCGGTGTAGTTCATCGAATCGACGAATTCAAGATAAACAACGATCGAGCTTTCGCACAGTCGTTTACGCCCCAGACTACTAAAGCAAGCAAATGGACCATTAATGCAAGGTTTGACATATGGGAAGCGCAAGTTGTAATAGACGTGCTTGCAGCTGATCTGTTCGACAAGCTTTTTACATTCAAGCACACGTGTGGTTCATCTGCAGGGCGGCAACATTACACCTGGAGGGGACGTTGTAGGCCAGAACCTCGTCATTAGTACGAGTGTGACTAATGACGAGCAGAACTTGCAGTTCTTTATCGTGATATTCCAGATACTTGGACGCCGCAAGAAGAGAGGAACTCTATTGCAGAGATTTTTGTGTGGCGCATGTCAGATATACCTATGTCATTAGTCGAGAGGTATTCCCTGCCATTTAGCGTCAGGTTCCAGTACTAGTTCCAGTTTTTAAAACTCTCCACAATCTTGGCCAAGAAATACCCTGACCTTCGTCCTGGAACATATCTTTAGCGACAAGCAGGGAATTGTGTGACTGAGGCAGAACTCTCGGGCCCGTTCCAGTCATGTAATGATGATGATGGATATAGTTGTAGTCTAAGGAGTTTCGAATGGCGCCATGTCGGGGAAGACAATTCCGATCCCTTATAAGGCGGTCGAAGACCTTTTGTAAGAACAACAATAACAATAGCACGATAGCAGGAGGCGCATTCTTTGCTTAGCTACAAGACATCAACAACAAAATCATAATTAACCAATCAGAATCGATGGATCGCCTAGATCGATCGTATCTCTGTAGCCGCAAGGAGAATCGCCAGCTTTGTCACGGAAACACAGTCCATACCTGCTTCACACGGAGGGACTTTCAACGGAATTCACTAGCTGATAGATAGTGCCAAATCAAAATAACATTTTTGACGCAGCTGGTGACCTGTGAAAAGCAGGGAACAAGCAGCGACTCTTATTTTATCAGCCCAAACCATTTTATGCGGAGTGCGGGCAATGGGTCCTGACGGCTTAAGAGATGATGCGCGATTGCGGACACATCGGCATTGATATCTCTGCAGCGGATAGATAGTAAGAAGGATCTCAAAATGATAGTGGCGGAAGATAGACGAGCAACAAGAGCGACAACGACCAAAGTCCAGAATGTAGCTGGGCTGATGATAATGTCAATAGGCCGAAGGATAGCACGATGGCATCGCCGGCAGCTTTTCCAATCAATAGCTCGGATGATGCCATAGCAGGAGACAGTTCGGGAGGCAGTAACGAATGGAAAAGTAACCAAACCGATCCGGGATATGACGACGTCGGTATTAGGGGTAACAGTATGATAATGTTCGTTCTTCGTGACATTCAAGAAGCGAAAAACTAGCGATAGCACAAGAGACAACAATTCAATGATCAAAGATGATTCCTATGCAACGGTTTAAAGCTGCAAAATAACTCTATAGAAGATACATCAAGCGTTCTCACTCTATAGTAAGTGGAATATCGATCTTAAATTGGATCAAGTTCATCATCGTTTTGCAATGGGTAAGGGTTTGATTCTTGTCCAGTGCAGCTGAAGACGATCACTACAGGTGCCCGTTCAGAAGGGGTGGAAGATGCACGGTCGACATCATCGCAGACATACTGGCCCTTTGTAGCACTTGGAATAAGAGAACCAGAATAATGTACAAGGCGAACCTAAGTCATCAAATGCTAAAGTTCTATCTGTGGCACTTGGTTGAGCTCGGCCTGTTGGAAGGATCGCAAGACATGCAATTCAAGACTACGGAAAAGGGCAGGGCTTTCCTTTCACACTACAGGCAAATGGCAAAGCTTCTGATAGGTCTTGGTCGCCGCGTTACGACACCTCCTGAGAAATAAAACAGAAAAGGGGAACGTCACTTGTCGGCTCATGTCTTTCTTGCTCTTACTTCTATGGCGGCAGGATTTAGAAGAACGCCGCAGTGTGTGCATCGATTGCAGGATGATGTCAAGACGTCCCGGACGGATCGCATTACGATCAACTTTCGTATGATAGCTTCGCATCGGTCGCACACTATAGTTACAAACATGCAGCGATGGTGCAAACATCCCATAAGTCAGATACCCTTGACGATTCTTTACAACAGATGTAGCTATTGTTGGCTGGCCTAACCCTTCAAGCATCCGAGCACGAAGCCCATGGCGAAGCTGCCGGTCAGTGGAATGCCAAAATTCATGAGCGTTGGGATCACTTGTTCATCGACGAGTGAAACATAGGAACCTGCATTGGCCGTGATTTCTGAAGCTGCGTCACGTGACATCGAAACCACATGGTCCCAGTCAACTTTTACCACTCCCTGATAGTTAAGATACGCAAGGCCGGCAAGAAAAAAGCCAGCTACGGTCATGATGATCTTGATCCCCTTCTTTACAGCATACCCTATGAGGAAACCTGCTATTCCACCAGAGGATATTGATGCTGCAATAAAGCCGATGTCGTACAAGTCACTTTAGCCTTTTAAGGTTCATTAAAAGAAGTGCTGACAAAATCCAGCTACAAACGCTGTAACCCAGAGTTAACAACAAGAGAGTACAGAAAAATTTTACGGTATTGAAAAATAGAGTGGAAAACCTAGTGCGATCTGTTCGCCCATGTCACTACTGTAATTGTGCTCACTGCGGAACCGACTATACCTGCGAGGATCGACCCAAGTATGGCTTGATTAATAACAATGTCTGGCAGCACAGTTCCTAGCCATGACGCCACATTAGGTACAGCCAAGTATCCGATTGAGCCTATCGTGAAACCTAGCAGCCAGAAGAGAAAGATCGCTACACCTCTAGACATCTTTTTTCCCTCCGCTATCTGGATCCTGTTGCTGTTTTTTCTGACCCATGATTCGGCGATTCAAAAAAGCAAGTAATAACATTGATAGTTAACTTTGTCAATCCATTAGCTATTCTTCGTACCGCCTCCCCTTGATAAGCTAATGCTGGAATAACCAGGAGAATTATCTGCTAGAGGCAGATCACCACCGACATAAACGATTGTTCAGAGCCGGGTGAAATTCATACGACATTGAAGTATAAGTTGGATAATGGTCTAGTTGTTCGAAATGTATTTTGCAGGCTGGGTAGTGATAGGTTATGGAAGAAGTGATCTCGTTTGATGGCGATGCACAACTTTCATGTCCAGAGTGTAGATCCGCACTCATCTTTGACACTTTCCATGGAGAGTATGTCTGTCAGTCCTGCGGGTATGTTGTAATTGACAGGATAAATTTCCGGGGACATGAAGCCCAAGCAACCAATTCAGATGACAGTCGAAAAAGTGTGCGCGGTAGTGGGAATACCAGCTTCTTGCTTGTCAACCGCGGATTACAGACCGAAATAGGCGTCACAAATAGGGATTACACAGGTCGCCCCATCAGCTACGAAACTATTCCTTCGGTTTCAAACATCCGCAGATTGCATTCGAGGCTGAAGGCAACGTCTGAAGAAAGAAGGATCTCCAGAGTATTATCGGCGATAGACAAAATATGCTCAAAGATGCTCTTGCCAAGGTCATTGTCAGAAGCGGCGGCCAAGATATATAGGAACTACGCATCAAAGAACAATACGAAGGGTTCGTCGGTCTGGGGAAATGCTATCGCAGCGGTCTATCTGGCATGCAAGCAATCCGGAGTCGCAAGAGGACTCGAAGAGATTGTCAGCTCGTCAGATTTTAGTAGTGGCAAAGGATCCATGTTGAGAATATCATTTCGATGTTGCAGGAAGATGATGATGTGCATGACGGACATTGCTGATGATGAGGCAAATGAGACCTGCAGTCTAAGAAATGCGTTTGACTCAAGCATACCCATAAACAGGTATATTGCTAAGGTGTCGAACAGGGCAGGGATTGACTGGCGAGTACAGAGGCTGGCTATGGGCCTAGCAGAACAAACAGGCGAAAATAGCACTCTTTTCTTGGGGAAAGACCCGGCAGGGGTAGCGGCAGCATATCTTTACATATCTGCTTGTATATGCGGATACAATATGTACCTGACGGACATTGCCAACTTTTCCAAAGTCACTGAAATCACCATCCGGACTAGGTGCAGAGAAATACTATCTAGCTATAACCTGGAAATAAGAGTAAAAAGGATGGACAGAACCACCGGAACTTGACCGGGAGCGGCATCTTAGAGGCTATTATTGCTTCCATTTCTTGACTCTAAATCATTGTATGATCCCGTATGTGATGCTTTAAGACTAGGAGGAGCCACGCAAGCCCGACGTCTAACGTCGACATTGGCATGTCTCAACTTGGGGACCATCACTTTTATTGCTTTGCGAACTCTTCAGAACCTAATGCAGTACTGTCGTGGCATACCTTGCGGCGGTGTGGATGAACACAGGCGACTGGAAGACGAATATGAATATTGCCATTGCCAGCGATGACGATTTCGCAAACGTCTGTAGGTACTTTTTCAGCTCACTGTAGCGGTTCCTGATTGTCACTTCGGTCACGCCGGCGGCTATGGAAAGGTCTTTCTGCGTTCTAAACTCGCCAGATTGCATGCACGCAATGTAGAGAACTGTTGCGGCAATGCCCATTGGTCCTTTGCCTGCAGAGATCTGCATGGCGACAATATCCCGCATCATCTTTATGGCGGCCCTCTTGGTTTTCTCGCTGATGCCGACCTTGTTAGCAATCCGAGTGACACATCTGGTGTGATCAACTGTCGGGATCTTAGGATCAAATGCTCGAACAAGGGTTCTGTAGTCGCGTGATATCTTTTTCCGCGCCACATTCGAGGCAGCTGCGATTTCACTTAGAGTTCTTGGGTTTTCTAGCTCGCGGCACGCAAGATAAACGCAAGCAGCAAGCACAGAAGAAACGGTTCTTCCCTTTATCATCCCAGCTCGGCTTGCCTTTCTGTAAAAATAGGCAGCCTTTTCAACTATCACGTCCGGGAGTCCCAAGCTCTCCTTCAGGTGTTCAAGTTCCGGAAGAGCCTGCTTGAGGCTCCTATCGTTTGCAGCCTGTATCCGAAAGTCCCATACCCTTATTCTATCGAAGTTCAATCCGTTCGCTTTGGCGCTTCCTATCGTGGTTACCAGTCCTTTGTTGTAACGTGCAAGTGAGGTAGGCAATCCGGTTCTGCTCTTTCTGTAGAACTCATCGACGCTGAAAGCACGCCATTCCTGTAGGGCCGGGCTTTCAAACCTGTCGATCACTATTCCACAGCGACTACAAATAACCTCGCCGCATTCATGATCTGTCACCATAACCTCGTTCTTGCATGCAGAGCATACAACTGACGCTTGCATTGGAGGTGGTTAAATTATAGCGTTGCAAACATATATAGCCATCGTACAGGGCTACTAGAAAAATTGTAGTTACTCAGATATGAAACGAAAATCCTCTTTTAGTGTCACAAGGACTACGTATGTGTTGGTGCGTTCTACATAGGGAAGCGAAAGGTCTTGACGAAATTTGAGAGCTCGGCTCGGTTCCTAAACTTGGCGATTATAGTCATATCCGTAAGACCGGTGGTGTCATACACTGCGCAAACGTTTGGAAATTTTGCGATCTTTTTTCAAGGTCGACAATTTTACCTTTTGTCGCAGTGATGTCAATTATGGCAGTCATGTCGAAGCCCAGCTTTTCATGATCCAATATCACTGAATATGATTTGATTATTCCTTCTCTTTCCAGCTTTTTCCATCCTTGCAAGCACTGTAGTAGGAGATACCCCCAATCTCTTCAGCTATCTTGCGGTACGATGAGCGGGCATCGTTCAGCAGTCTCTTGAGTATCTTTACATCTGTATCATCCATCTATGCTCTACGAGAGTGAGGCTTAACACGTATAAAGTGTTTGCCGTTATGACTTTTCGGCTGTTATCTATTTTTAGATGGTACTTTTTATTATATAACAAGATACTAGATCCTTATGACGCCAAAGGATCCATTTGACCATCGCATTGCAGACATGACGATATCAGAAGATGTCGACTTTGTCCAGATCAGGTATACTGACGTTACAGCAAGATTCTTGGCAAAATATGTCGCGGCCGATGGCAGCGATTATCTGAGAGATGGAGTCGACGTCGATGGGTCGTCGGTAAAGGGGTTTGCTGAAATAGACGAATCCGACCTGTTGCTGATGCCTGATGGGTCTAGAGTACGTCCAGCTCTGTTTCAGGACTTTAGAGTCACCATGGTCATCTCGGATGTCTATGAAGGCTTTGGAAAGGGGAATGCTGTTGCGCGATCCGCGGTATGTTTCGCAGCTAATTGAAGAGCAGCTTGCTCGAGAAGGACTTTCTTGCCAAATAGGACCTGAAGTAGAGTGTTTTATCCTTGACGACATTGTGTTTGCTAATGACCTCAGATCGTGTCGAGCGTGCAGGCAAGTACCCTATCAAGAGGAAAGGGGCTATGACGCCCCGCCTTTTCAAGACTCGCTTGCGGAGTTGCGGTTTGAGATTGTCCAGATCTTGAAAAAGAATTACCTGATAAGGGTTACAAACATGAATCACGAAGCCGCGAGTAGTGGGCAGATGGAAATCAACTTTATGCACAGTACGCTCACGAAATCCGCAGACAACGTCCAGATCTACAAAGAGACGGTTCGGAACGTTGCCAAGAAGCACTACAAGGTTGCAAACTATGCCCAAGCCGCTCTAACGAAAGCGGCCCCAAAGGCATTGAAAGCTATAATGGATCGGACATGCATGTCAGCATCAGCCTATGGTCATCGTCAGCAGCGTATAATAACATCATCTTTTACGATGCAGACGATACCTACGCCGAGCTGAGTCAAACTGGCAGGTACTTTATTGGTGGAATACTGCACCATGCGGCTTCGCTTGTGTCGCTTACATCTCCGACTGTAAACTCGTACCACAGGATGGTTCCCGGCTTTGAAGCGCCAGTATATGTTGCATGGTCGAGGGGCAATCGGTCCGCGATATTAAGAGTACCCGTCAACGATAGAAACGATGCCAAGCGCGTCGAGTTTAGGACTCCCCACCAGTCAGCTAACCCATATCTGGCATTTTCTGCACTAGCGGCCGCCGGTTTGGACGGGATCAAGAAAAAGATCGAACCGGGCGATCCCGTTAACGAGGACATTTACAAGATGTCCGACCGCAAAAGGAAGAGCATGAGCATCAGGTCACTTCCAAGCAGACTGCAGGAATCTTTAGAGGCACTCAAGAGCGACAAGGAATATTTGCGGTTATGTTTCCAGGGAGGCCTGCTTGAAACATACATTAAGCTCAAGCAGGAAGAAATCGCCTACGCTCACAAGTCTAGAGAACGACAATTCGAGCTTTATTACGACATCAGATCCGGACAGAGCTGTGCAGGAGTGCTAGATATATAGATCATAGGCACCGGACAGTAGCCGGTCGGCCGGTCCGACAAGAATATCTATTTGCCAGCAGAAATAAATTAATTATCTCGTTTCAGACATTTTTGCGGAAATGTCCAGCACTACTGAATCGCTGCGAAGAGATCATAACCTAATCGAAAAGATGCTCAGGGCGCTTGACACTACCACAGCACTGCTTAAAAGTGGTAAGATCATCCCCGCGGCCATCCTGGAGCAGGTGATAGACTTTACAAAGAACTTTACAATTGTGTGCCACCACGGAAAGGAAGAGGACTCACTTTTTCCGGCGCTTGAAAATAGCGGAATGCCAAGGGAAGGAGGACCAATTGCAAGGATGCTCTTTGAACACGAAGTTACAAAGCAGCTTGCAGCCAAGATGGAAGAGTCAGCTAGGAATTATCTCCAGTCAGGCACGTCCGATGCACTCGTCTCAGATATCAAGGCATACATAGACCACGTCGCTCTCCACCTTGCAAAGGAGAACCACCGGCTGTTCATGATGGCTGACATGATCCTGCAGGGCAAGTCACAGCAGGTCAACAACGACCTTGCACAATCGGAAGCAGCAAAACTGAAAGAACTTGGCAAGACAAGAGAGCATTACGAAACGCTGGTGGAGAACGTGCAATCCAGCCTGCAGCAGTAGGAAAGATTTCTGTAGGTCTACCACGGCTCTCCCGGCGTGGGCAAGCGGGCAGACATTGACAGGATGTTAAAAGAGCTTCAAATCTCCTACCTGAAGGGAATTGAGCATGCGATGGAGACTTGATCTACTACCGGATAAACTACAGGATCGCCGACACCTTTGGAATAACAAGAGAGGAAGCGGACAGATTCCATTCAAGATACCATGAGACGACACCGCGTCAGCTATCGCAGGGGTTTTACAGCAGTTGCGGCATGGTAGTGACAATAGTCCCGGTTATATGTGGAATTCAAGATAGTGACATGGAGGAAATGAAGGCTGGAAAACAGGCAGGATTCTGAGCGGTGACCTTACAGCAGTGAAGCAGGGGGCAAACGTAGCCATGTTTGATTGCAAAAACTGCGCTTCCCTTCTGCGGGAGTACGGCACGTTTTAGTCGAAAAGGTTATTGCCCTATTCCATCAGATCTGGTCTGTGAATAACTCCGTCAACGCTGTCATCGCAATCACGCTGCTC
>DATLXY010000118.1:0-3438 GCA_035575335.1 Nitrososphaera sp.
TTATTGATGCTATCACCGTTATGCTGGCGATAACAATAAAGAAGTAGCTCAGCTTTGATACTGGGAGACCACTCACTCTAGCCTGTTCTTCGTCAAAGGATATGTACAGTAGCTTCCTGTAAAGCGCGGCCACCGCGGCCAGCACTCCCGCTGTTATCAGCAGGATCATAACGATATCCTCGTTACTTACAAGCAAGATGCTCCCGAACAAGAAACTGAACAGGTCGACAGAGAGGATGCCCTCACCAAGGCTTACCAGAACTACTCCCAGCGCAAGCCCTGACGAGAGTAGCACGGCCACTGCCGAGTCTGGCGGGATTTTTGTTGACTGTCTGAGTTTGGTGACGCCGAGCGCACCAAGCACCGAGACTCCAAATGCAACCCACAGTGGATACACGTTGGCGATGAGCCCGGCAGCGATGCCGCCAAAGAGCGACTGCCGCCGCAGAACCAGAAAGATGCCAACTACGGAGCAGATCACTGCTATCGCTACGCCGGTGACGAGCGCTCGCTGTACAAAAGTGACCTGAAGGATATCAAGCACCATATTCTATCTGTTGCCCGAGTGTGAGTGCAGGTGCATGTGGCTCTGCATGGTTGACTCAGAGTACTTTTTCAAGAGCTCTTCATCTTCGAAAAAGTGTTGTGCGTCGCCGTGGAAGAACATGCTTCTGTTTATGCATGCCACCTTGTTTGCAAGCTTATTCACTGCATCAAGGTCGAGTGATGACAGGATTATTGTTATCTTCTTCTCCTGGTTGAGTTTTTTCACAAGTGAATAGAATCTGTTTTGCATCTCAAGGTCTATGCCTGTGGCTGGCTCGTCTAGTATGAACAGCCGCGGCTCGTTTACAAGCGCCTTTGCGATAAGGGCTCTCTGCTGCTGGCCACCGGAGAGTTCACCTATCCTCTTGTTCTTTTCCGCTGCGAGCCCGACGGTCTCGAGTGCTGATTCGATCTTTTCTTTTGAAGGTTTGCCGGTAACCATCCCAAGAGAAACTATCTCTGCGACTGTAGCGGGGAAACCCGCGGTCGATCGAACTCTTCTATGGGACGTATCCTATCTGCTTGAGGACCTTGCGATTCTTCTTGATGTCCTCGCCAAAGATCGCAATCTTGCCCTGATAGTCCTGTAAGATGCCCAGCATGCAGCTAAAGAGTGTGGTCTTGCCGGCGCCATTTGGACCTATCATGCCCATAATATCTCCTTCATCTACTGAGAATGAAATGTTCTCTAGTGCGACGCCATGTTCATACTTGTATGAAACCCTATCGACATTGACTACCTGCACTTTAGTCCCGCCTTCAAGTTGACAAGATTCTGCTCCATCTTGTCAATGTATCCGAGCCCAGCTTGCAGTTCCTCTTCTTCCAACCCCTCAATGGGACTTAGAACCAGAACCTTGCCGTTTGGAATTTCAGATGCGATGATCTGTGCAAGGCGCGGATCCACCAACTCTTCAGAGTAAATGGTATCGAGATTTAATTCGTTTGCCAGATCGACTACCTGCTGCAAGCGCTGCGGTGGAACGTCACCTTCAGGCAATCCCATATGTACGGTATGTTGGGTCAAGCCGTATCTCTTTGCAAAGTAGCTGAATGCATTGTGGAATGCAATAAAGTCCTGCTTCTCACAGTCTGAAAGCCCGGCCCTGATCGACGCGTCAAGTCCGTCAAGCTCTGCCATTAACCTGGCCGCGTTGTCGTTGTAGTACTGTGCATTTTCCGGATCTACTTCAACAAAGCCATCGCGGATCTTGGCAACCTGCTGTTTTGCCAGCACTGGATCAAGCCAGATGTGCGGATCAAAAGCTCCGTGTTCCTCTCCTTTCTCTTCTCCCTCATGTTCTTCTTCCTCTTCACCTCCGTCTAAAAGTTCTAGCCCGCTGCTTGTATCCACGATGAACCTGGCTTCTATATCCTGTGCCCATCTTTCAAGACCGGCACCATTAAAAATGAAGAGGTCTGCAGATTGAGCATCTAAAATTTGCCTTATAGTAGGCTCCCAGTCGTGTGGCTCAACTCCAGCTGGCACCATGTATGTCACTTCTGCCCTATCTCCCCCAACCTGTCTTGCAAAATCATAAAGCGGAAAGAATGACACGACAACTTTTATTTTTTGATCTCCTGCCACTTCTGGTGAAACGTTATTCTGGGTGTCAGCCATTATTGCCAAAGGTACAATTGTCGCAACAGCAGCTGCCGCTGCTATTCCGATTATGATTTTCTTATCCATACGTCATCTTTGGATGTTATTAAGGATATATAGTTTTTTTAATAATAAATATCCAACAATTTATAAATAATTTAATAATCAAGGCAGCGAGAGCATGCCCTCCTCTGAGGGCAGGCATTTCTGTGCACGGCTGTTTTGATTATTAAAGTTATGAAGATTTTTTAATAATAAATACGTTTTATTTATAAATGAGTTAATAATATCATAAGCTGTTGACGATAGTATCTGTTTCGCTTAACGATGAAATTCTGCGAGAGGTCGACAAGCTGCAAAGATCTCTCGGGTTCTCTGGCAGATCAGAGATCGTAAGGGCTGGAATAAGGAGCCTGCTTGCAGAAGAAAGAGACCGGCAAAATTTATCAGGTCGCATCTTTGCCGTCTTGCTGGTCATACACGACGAAAAGTCTGACGACCAGGTTACCGAAATGGGACATGACTACGACAAGGTTATAGGCACGCACATACACAACAAGATCGGGGGTGACAAGTGCCTAGAGATATTCCTGTTGAAGGGCGATGCAGAAGAAATAATGGACATGACCAAAAAGTTCCGCTCTAACAAGAAGATGGATTACGTAAAGCTGATCGCGGTGTAACAATGCCGCTGCTGCTCTGCGCTTGAACGGGGCAAAAGGTGGGAGGAAGGTTTTGTTGACTTTGAGGACATGATTAGAAATCTGTATGTCCTGGCAGCTTACAGCATTTTTACCGACGACCGGTCATAGTACTCTGTCAATGCTCACTTTTTTGACGTCAGTGCCAGTTCGGCTCTTGGCTGCAGAGTTAACACCATGGTTGCGTCAGAAATGTACAGAAAAATAAGGATAGAAAGAGCGGCTAAATTAGAAGCCGCCAAAGTCACCGCCAAAGTCACCTCCGGCGTCGCCTTCGGCTCCTGCCGCTTCTCCACCGTCTGCAGCTGCAGCTCCTTCGGCTCCAACAAAGCCGCTCTCAGCCGGCGTCATGGCCATGCCTATCATGGACATCATGGACATAAAGAACATGGCATTCATGATGCCAGAGAACAGCATCAGCGGCAACCACATCCTGTTGTTGTCCATGTAATCTTGCAGCTGCTGTATCTGGCCGTTGCTGTACCACTGCCGTATCTGCTGAGCCTGCTTCTCAAGCTCTAGCTTTTTCGCGTTGAGCAGCTGAAGGCCAGTGTGGCTGATGGCATACTCCATCTTCTTGCCTCCGAA
>DATLXY010000119.1:0-3139 GCA_035575335.1 Nitrososphaera sp.
GCACATCAATTACTCACAACATGTGAGTAAGCAATATATTTCGGAAGCTAGGTATAATGGTCGATGTACCATGACTGCAAGATACTTCAATAAAGGCGTGATGGCCCTAGATGCCCCTCATATAGGGTGGGTCGTGCGTGAGACCAATGACAAGATCGTCGTTTTTGGAGAAGGTGATGATAGATTCGATATTCCAAAAGACAAGATCAGGTTTGCCAGCAGAAATGTGCTGATAGACCTGCCGTTTTATGAAATCGTCAGGCAATACAAGGTCACTAGAGATGATCCGTTGCCGACAGACACGACACCAATATCACCTTGGCCGAAGGAATGGCCTCCAGATGTAGACTTGGCGACCTACGAAGGAAAATATCCACGGTCGCTGTTTAACAAAGGAGTAAGGACACAAGATGAAGAGCATGTAGGCCATGTCATGAAGGAAACAGAGGACAAGCTGGTGATATTTGGGCACTATGACTGGCGATTTGACGTACCAAAATCAAAGATAATTGCAGTAGGAAGAAACGTCATATTGGGCATGGACTACCCGGATGTATTCAAGTACAGGGTCGACAGGGATGCACCATTGCCTACAGGGGAAGCTGTGGAGCGGCTGGATGATGAGGAGACAAAGGTAAAACAGCCAGCTTCAAACACCGCGTCCGAAGCACAATAAACTAGGAGACAGCCATATGAGCCTGCAACAGCATACCGTTGCAAGCGACCTCCCAAAGCGAGTAGAAGAATTGACAGAGCGCAATTTTATTTGCTTGCCTGAAGACATGCTGGTGGGAGAAGCAGTAAAGATAATGCGGGCAAAAGATGTCTCCAGCATCCTGGTCGCCAGGCCTTATCCAAATCAGACAGACCTGACGTCCAAAGTGCCATCTGAATCGAGATACGTGGGGATATTGACTGAGAGGGACATACTCTATAGGGTGATGGCGGAAAACAAGGGGCCTTACAAAGTGACTCTCGGCCAGATAATGAGTACGCCTCTGGTAACCATCAGCAAAGATACACAAGTGAGAGACGCCATATCTTTGATGCAGTCAAAGCAAATAAGGCGACTACCAATAGTAGACGAAAGAGAGAAAGTCATTGGCCTCGTTACAATGAAGACGGTGATTGGCAACATGCCCAGTCACAACATAGACCTTGCTGAATTGGAATCTTCGCGTGTGGTGGCAGAAAGAGAAATGATATGCCCTTATTGCAGGTCAGTCATCAAGCATGGAAATACCATGGCAGATCATATGTCAAGTGCACACATGCATGAATAGGAACGGCTAGAGCGGCATATCCGTATTGCGTACTAAAAGTCTGCCCAGGTTTTGCAATAGTCCTTTGCGTTCAGCTCCCTTTCCTTGCCGTCGTCAGTTTTGATCACTATGTGGTATTCCTTGCCATATTTGTGCCAGCCAGTCACTTTCCCTTTAGTGCCGTCGTTACAATGGATAACGTCTCCAATGCGAATAACCATTGCTTTCCACCCACAGCTGATTCGTCGCGAGCAAATTTAATGCTTACTCACATTTTGTTAGTAAGCGATAAATCATTGCAGCTGCCAATAGTACCAGATGATAAGAATGGAGGTGAGGATACGCAGAGCCCAGACCAAGATTCGAATGTTCGAGATGTCATAGGGTCTTTCCAAGTTACCTAGACCTGCACGAACACAGAGCACGACCATTCAAACAATGATGCTGCCTGAGCCGTTTTTCTTTGACAGAAAAAATTTTATCCAATATCTGCGCATATAAATCGAGGTTGGTTGCATATGAAGGAAAGAATGATGCAAGCAATCACTAGCTGGCTGCCGTTGAGCACAATAGCTGCTGGCATAGCGATGATAGCAGGTTCGCTTTTGAATCTGCCGTCTGCTAGGGTGATGATGGCCGCTATTGTCACCGCACTTGCGACCTTCTCGGCATTTGTAATGAGGTCGTATGGAAAGGAGGACCAGCACCGGGAACAGAAGGCAGGCCAGCAAAACTGATTCTTTTTATGATTTTTCTTTAAATTCAAGCCAAGACAGAAGTAGAAAATAAAATTTAAATTTCCCACTTACACACATATTGTTACTAACATAGGTGGAAACAATATGTTAGCAGGCCAGGTTCCCATAGCAGTCTTAGAGAGTTCTGAAAAGACGATCGCTGAGACCATGCGCGTTTTTGAAGGCGGAAGAGCTTATCAGAGTCCATCTTCTTTTTATTCTGGCAAGGTGGTTGGTCCGTGACAGAGCAAGTGGAAATGGACCCTGATGCGATTTTAGACATCTTGGGAAACGATACAAGAAGGAGGATACTGACCGTGCTTTCAGAGGAGCCCATGTACTTTAACCAGCTTGCAAAAGAGATAGGGATAGGGCAGCAGGCCGTTATACGGCACTTGCAGACCCTCGAAGAAAGCGGGCTGATCGAAGCATATGCCGAGAAAAGCAAGTTTGGGGCGCCTGACAGAAAGTACTACCGTCTTAACGATTCATTCATGTTGACTATTTCTTTATCAGGAGACGACTTTACGGTAACAAAGCAAAAGATCGTAGAGTCGCGGCACAAGGAATCAAAAAAATACTACAAGAGTTTTGACTCGATGCCTCAGCAGGACGGCGAGGCGTTGTCTGAGCTCCAAGACAATCTTGAGGAAGTGGAGCAAGAGATCTCGGATCTAGAGTTGCGCCTGAACGACCTGTACGCTCTGAGGCAGATGATTCTAAACAGGCTTCATAAGATTGGCATCGCAAGGTTCGAAGAGAATGAGAGGAGAATCCTTTACAAGATAGTAGAAGAGTCTCCCGGCTCTATTGCAGAGCTGTCCGACCTATTAGGTGAAAAGGAATCAAGGCTAAGAAACCTCATAGCAGGTATGAAAAGCAAGATGGACAGGGACGATGCTGAAATGCTATTTGCAGATCTAAAGTGAGACGACAATGGCACATTCGCAATACTCGCAGGAGCGGCGCCAGATGGTTGCTTCCGAATTACCGGGTTTTCATGAAAAGTCAATTCAATGCGAGCTGTGCAACAAGACTATAACTTTTAGAATAAAGGATAAAGAAGAGGAACCTTTTGACGTACGCTATTATTGCAGGTCCTGCTTTAAGAAAATGACGATGCCTGACCCGGACGCCGAA
>DATLXY010000120.1:0-2642 GCA_035575335.1 Nitrososphaera sp.
GGTTAAGCAGGAGCTATGGGTGGACGATAACGCCGATGGTGAAGGCTGGGAGAAAGTCAACGAATATCTCGACGATGGCGGATGGGAAGCTAACTCTGAAAACAAGTGCGGAGGAGACGATGACCAGGTAATCACGTGGGGGGGACCAGTCGTGACCTTCAGATGGGATCACGCAGACGACGTTGACTTCAAGTGGTTCAGCGTCAGGGAGATAATCCCTCCCGCCTAAACATTCCCTCTCTTTCCTCCCCTTCTTCCTTTTTGAGAGCGAGGATTTGGCTCCGGGTGATCTTTTACCATTTGCTTATTCTGATAACCTCGAACGCTTCTGCAGATTCTGTCCTGATTTGATACCCCCTGTAGCGGGATCTGCCGACAACCGCATCGATCCACAGGTGGCCCCCGCGAGTCTTTTGGGAATTGAAGCAGTTAAGAGCATCGATTTTTACTTCTAGCGTATCGCTGATGTCTATGAACAGCTGTGGTCTGAACGCCCGTTCCGTTATGCCGCCTGGAATAGTTGTTTCGTACATGATAAGATTCTTTGTATACCGCGCAGCCGCCATTACTGTCCTTGTGAGCAAGTAGTGTTCCTGATGGGAATCACCGATCCACTGCGTAAAAACCGCTTCCGGTTGATACTTTTGGATGATTTCGTCGAGCAACGTGACAAACTTGCGACCAAACTGCAGCTCGTCTGGTGAGAGGTCAAGGATCGTGGGAGGTCTTGTTCCCAGAATCTTGGATGACATCACGGCTTCCGATTTGCGCTGATCCTTGCTGTCCGTCTCTGTGAAAGACGGAAGGATGCATATGACAGGATACACATCGTATCCCATACCGACCAGTTTGGCCACGGTTCCGCCCATCCCTATTTCAATGTCGTCAGGATGAGCGCCAAATGTCACTATAGACTGCTTTCTACTCATGCGACAGCAGCCCACCTCACTCGACTACAACAACAATGAGTGTCGTTATGACCATAGTCATACAGGAATCGATACATCTTTTCGAATCCCGCTATTGCCATCCTTTAAAGAGGTTGTTTCTGCTGTCGTTGGCGACGTCGTCGCAGTAGCTTGGCTTTCGGATTTCTTGTAGTTCCTATAGTCCATGTCCGCCTCAATCGCCGCTGAAAGTATCTTGCTCTTGATTATCTGAGATGAATTCAAGAACATCTTCGTATCCTTTGGGAGGCAGTGCCCACCGATACCATTCCTCGGCTCCAAGATATTTACATTCCACTTGGTATTGAGGGCTGCCCTCATCTCCCAGAAGTCAATGTTATTGAAGCGGCACCAGATATAGAGTTCTTCTGCAAACGCGATCTGCAGGTACCTGTGCGCATTTTCAATTGTCTTGGACACTTCCGCCACCTCCGCACTTTTCACTGGATAAGTAGGAATGCCCAAGCTCCCCTTTATCCTACTGCTTTTACTGGAAAGGGCATTGCCGTTCAGATCACCTGAGTAGAATTGGATCGCCATGGCTAGGCAGCACGGCTCGACGCCGCCGGCTACACGCAGTTGGTTGACTCCATGCCTTTCCTGATCGTGGACATACCACCTGTGCGGCACATGTGCGACATGAAGCCTGTGGTTGAACATAGTGCAGATCTTTCTTGCAGTACCCATCGGAATCGTACTCTCTATGCACACAAGAGAACCGTCTCCGGCCTCCTCTGATATGCGACGGGAAACGGCCATCAGGCTATCGGTGTATGGTAGGTAGATATCGTTGGGCATGTGTGTCGACACGCATAAAATGTAAACATCGAAACCGCCAAAATTGCTTGCTTTCTTTATTCCGGCCGTGCTCTCAGCATTTTCCATAGCTCTGGTGGAGATATCATGACCATAGGTATCAAATCCCCTTTGTTTTACATACTGCGCCACAGGAAACCCGAGCTGCCCGAGGCCAACAACGAGAACCTTGGTCTGAGAGTTATCGCTGTTGTTGGTGTTACTATCATTATCTCTATCGATTATCTTTCTTCTTGACAAAGCAAACGTCAGTCACGAGATTGATATTTGAGCATTGAGTCACTTTCCTATGTGCCCATCGTATGACAACCGAATTGCGATTAAAACTAAAGTGAATCACACATCAGATCGCCTACGGATATATTCAAACAAAAGTTCTTGTCGAACAAGTCTCCGAAAGTCGCTTTGCTAAATATCTGATGCAAGAAAAAAAAGCATCCGTTAAGTAGATTAGCAGAACAACAATATTTTGTTATTGTCGTTCAGACTACCGGAGTTCATTTGCAGACGACCACTGTTTCTTGATCTGGCGGCTATGACCGTGAAATTTGGGAGTGCGCGCCTGGCGAGAGACAACGGCAACAACGGCAGGAGCGATATCGATGGATAGATTTTCCCTGATACCCGTCGTTGTTGTCATTGCTGTTGGATTGACGGTTTGGTACATAGCTGCACCAATAGTCGGCCATCATTTCTTAGATATCTGGAACATTGTTGAGCTTGGCATTTACCGGTGGTATTTACACGAAGATAACGGGGAATCTCCCTTTAGGTCAATAGCACCTTACATACTGGCAGCGGGGGGGAGAGGAGGTGACCTGGATGCACAAGGACAGATGATCATCCAGAAAGGCCAGAGGCAGAATATCCTCTACGGAG
>DATLXY010000121.1:0-4701 GCA_035575335.1 Nitrososphaera sp.
GTCTTGGAATATCTTTCGTAAATCATACGCGCTACTTTCTTGTCATAGACCGCTTCTTTGCTTATCATACCAAAGCGCTTGGCAACGGTCCAGACCTTCCAGTTTATGTTATGGGTCCCCGTCAGGGACGCGATTATCACCGGCTCAAGATCGTAAACGTCATTCAACGCAGCTTCGAGCCTTCCCCGCACAATCCTTGTGCTTGAAGTAAGCATTATCCTGTAGGCGTCGGATCTGGATTCAACAACGTAGCCAAGCTGGGATGACAAGATCGTTGAGAGCAACGAGGCAAGGGTATTGTTCACCTTTGACCCGAATACAGAGTGAATTACAAGGATGTTGCGAGCTGTACTGCTCTCAACAACAATGTTATTCGAATCCGGGATTACACTCAGAACTTTCTTTGCGTCCTCTATTATGTTCGTGGACAACCTGACATGTCCGCGTGCAGCCTGGACGCGTATTTCTCCTACCTCTTCAGCTGTCTTGTAATCAACGGGTATCATTTCTCCGACCCAGTACGGGATATTGATGGCCGCTCCTCGCAAGGGTTCGACATTCATTAGAAGCTTGCGTTCATCAACCGAGAGCACGCGCCACTGCGATCCCTTGAGCACAAAGACGTTACCCTTTTCGCCATAATCCCCGACAAACTGCTGGTCAAGCGTACCTATCCTTCGCTTGCTGATCGAGTCAATTACCTCAAATTTCAGTACGTCCGGAATCATGGAGAGGTTTTCAAAATAATACTTGTATGCCTTTACCTTGCGGACGTACGTGCGGTTTTCCCTGTCATATTTTATGACGTTGTGCATCGCCAGAATGTCAAGGCAGCTCTCTACATCAAACAGGCTTGTGTTGCGGAATGGATATGCACATGTCACGAGATCATAAGCATAATCTACTCTTATCGGCTCACGAGTCTGGAGCGATAGCCCGACAAGGTGGTGGGCCATTGCGTCGAGGGAACCCTCGTGCATCTTCTGTTCCTCTATAGAACCCTTTTTCATTCTCTTGATAATGGCCAGCGCCTCGATCTCGTCATCAGGATTATTGACGACCACGAGTCCCTTGGCAAAGGTTCTCTTGCTGTGCCTGCTCCTGCCGATTCTCTGCATTAGCTTTGACACCTGTCTGGGCGATCCGTAATGGATAACTAGGTCGACAGAGCCAATGTCAAGACCCAGTTCAAGCGAGCTGGTACAAACAACTATACCTGCCTCACCGGAGCGCAATGTATGTTCTGTTTCTTCTCTCATTTCCTTGGACAGTGAACCGTGGTGAACGTCCACCCTGATCTCGTCCTGGTTTTTCAGTATCATGCCTAGGTACTCGGCCTCGTCCCTGGTATTTGTAAAAAGCAGGATTGATCCTTCGATCTTTTCCTTCTTTACATATTCGAGAATAAAATGTGCAACATTGTTCAGTGATCCCTTGACGAAGTGTATGTCAATGTCGTAACCGCGACTCGTTGCATCTACCAGCACTGCGGTTCGCCTGTCAGTTCCTGAAACGAACTGTGCTGCCTGCTTCAAGTTGCCTACAGTAGCCGAAAGTCCAATCCTTGTGACAGTTTGTGTTGCTACAGCTTGCAGGCGTTCCAGACTCAACGACAGATGTGCACCTCGCTCGTTGGCGACCAGCTCGTGCACTTCATCGACAATGACCCACTCCAATCCTTTGAGGGCCGCAAGCATCTTTTCATTTGTGAGCACGACTGCAAGCGACTCGGGTGTTGTGATAAGAACGTCGGGAGGATCTTGGACTATTTTCCTTCTTGCTGCGGTAGTCGTGTCCCCGTGGCGTATCTCTACCCGCAAGCCTTCAGAATGGGCATAGCGCACCACTCTTCTCAAGACGTCGTTGTTGAGCGCTCGAAGAGGCGTGATGTATATCGCCCTTATATTCCCAGGACTCTTTTGCATTGCAAGCATCGTGAAAACTGGCATAACAGCCGCCTCGGTCTTGCCCGAGCCTGTAGGGGCAACAAGCAGACAGTTTATCTTTCTCGCAATGACTGGAAGTGCCTTTAACTGGATTGTGGTTAGAGATGTAAAACCTTCTTTACGAAATTTTTCTATTACGAGCTGTTCTTCCGCGTGGTCACTTTTCAGTGTCTGCAGCTGTCCTAGGCTGATGGTGTTGCTGCTCTCGTTTTTGCTTCTGAGCTGATCTTTCATAAACCATTACTGCAAACAGGCCGGCGATAAACAGCCCCACTGCGACAAGCGCGTAGCTGTCAAAGTTCGCAATTTCTCCTGCCATTTGTTCTTAATCACTATGTCTCAAATAAATATATATCCTTACATTGCTCTTTCTGTAGTTTACCTCATATTGGAGTCTACCAGAGTGTTGGTTATGAAGAGAGAAATTGTTCGTCCTGCCCGCGCGTGACTCCAGCACGGTAGCAGGAACGACTGTGGTTACGTTGGTCCGTATAGGGATACGAAAGTAGGTCTGGTCTTCGACTTGTATCTCTAAAAGACATACATCGCTAAAAGCCTCGTGGATCTATTGTCTAGCTCCAAGCTCTAGCCAGCTGCCTCTACTTCTTCTTAGTCGATCGTTGTAGTAGCACCTTAGGTCGACCATTTGTTTCGACGCTTAACAGCCGGTTCCAGTAAAAAACGATGATGTGTATCGAGAAAATGGTCTTGCCAATAATAACTTGGCCGGATACCGAAAAGCCAAGGTGTGCGCTAGGCTGTCAGACGGAGCTTTCTATCTGGTGGAGTTTTCCTAAGGTAACCTTTTCCTAAGGTAATGGCTAGTCCAGCTGCGACCTGAATGCAGGTTATACATTTATGAGGAATTGCACGCAAAAGACCATGCCATGCGCCAGAGGACGTTGGTTATTGCAGGCTTGGTTACCGTCGGTATGGCCATTGCAATAGCTGTGCCAATGGCGATATTGGCTATACAGGACTTACATGCACTCAGGTTTGAGTATGTCAAGTCTGGAGGCATCGCGGGGATCACCAACAGGATTACTTTTGATTCGGCAAACAGCACAATAATATCGTTCCATCGAAGCGCCATAAACGCTACTGAGGAAAGACGGCTATCTGATTCGCAGGTACAGGAACTAAGGCAGACAATAGCCGGAAGCGGTTTCTTTACCTTTGACAGCATTTATCCGCCAAGAAAAGGCCCTGCAGACTATTTCTCGCACACGCTTAACATTACTATGGATGGCAGGACTCATTCAGTATCTTGGGTCGACGACTTTGCTGCAGCGGAGCCGGTGCCAGAAGGTCTGAAGAGCCTTGTGAGCAAGATAGAGCAGACATTCTCTTCCGCACCGCCAATTTGAATAATAGGTGATAAGTGGAAGGGATACTGGTACACGCGTTAGCTAACTCCTTATCATGCCTTTCTGAGACAATTCGCTTGTCCGCAGGCGGACTAGATCGAATATTATCACTCTGCCGCACTATACTTCCTGTCGGATCTTCCTAGGCGACCACCCACAGCTGTTATCTAATTTTTTACAATGCCGGCCTCTGCGCTGGTCTCTACAGTCGCCGCAGCCTCATCTGTTGTTTGATCCTTGTAGGAGGACGACCGGTCAGAACAAGGAAGGCACGCTTTTTTCATACGTGGGTGCCAGGGGGGAGATCGCAGTACATCGAGCAGCGTGTATAACTAGCCAGCGCCCAGGATATTTTCCTTTGATAGAACCTTGTCGAGCTGCTCCTTTGTCATCAGCTTTTTCTCTAGTACCAGCTCCCGGATGCTCCTGCTTGTCTTGAGCGATTCTTTGTATATTTCAGCGGCCTTTAGATACCCGATGTAGGGGTTGAGTAGCGTGACAAGGACGGGGCTCTTTTCGACATATGATGCCAGTTTTTCCTTGTTCGCCTCTATGCCGTCTATCATATTGGCTGCAAATATCGGTAGAAAATTCTTCAGCATGTCCATCGAGTCTAGCACACATTTCAGCATCCCCGGCAACATCACGTTAAGCTCGAACTGTCCGGCCTGTGCAGCCATTGCCACCGAAACATCGTTACCGATCACGTTGAAGCAAACCATGTTAAGGCACTCGGCAAGCGAAGGGTTCACCTTACCTGGCATTATTGACGAGCCCGCATGCACTGCGGGTATAAGGATCTCTGCCAGGCCGGCGGTCGGACCTGATGCCATGAGCCGAATGTCATTTGCCATTTTTGAAAGCTCGATGGCAAGGTTCCGGAGAGCCGAAGAGCAAGCAGCTACGTCGTACTTGCTCTGGAGCGAGTAAAACATGTTAGGAGACGGCTTTAGTCTGAGTCCTGATATTCTTGATAGATTCCTTATCGCCAGCTCTCGATACCCTTTTGGTGTATTCGCACCAGTACCAACAGCAGTTCCCCCAAGGCCGACATAACTTAGACCTGCCATTGACTGAACCAGCATCGCTCTGGCCTGCTTGAGCGAGTAGACGTATTGCTCGAATTCTGCTCCAAGCGTGACTGGTATAGCATCCATAAGGTGAGTTCTGCCAATCTTGATGACATTTGAGAACTGCCTAGCTTTTCTTCGTAGCGACGCGATAAGCTTGTCAAGCGATGCGACCGTCTCCTTCATATTCATCAGAATTGCGACGTGCATTGCAGTGGGGAATGTGTCGTTGCTTGACTGCGACATATTTACATGGTCGTTTGGGCTTATGATATCATACCTCCCCTTCTTTTCACCTAGGATCTCTAATGCTCTGTT
>DATLXY010000122.1:0-2985 GCA_035575335.1 Nitrososphaera sp.
GGGTGCCGGTTATCTCCACAGTTATCGTCTCCTTGCCTATGTCAAGGATGCTGCCCCTGAAGATCGTCGCATAGTTGATTATCTCGCTCCTAGTCGTTGGGTCTACAGCCTTCATCTTGATTAGTGCGAGTTCTCTGTACACTGTTTTGTCAGTATCAAGGGCCTTTACCTCGACGACATCTATAAGCTTGCGCAATTGTTTTACCAGCTGGTCAAGAGTATGCTCATCACTATTTGTCGTGATTGTCATCCTTGAGAGATCCTTCTGTTCAGTCGATCCTACCGTTATGCTTTCGATATTGAAATTACGTGCGCGGAAAAGGTTAGTCACTCTGAAGAGAACACCCGGTTTATTTTCCACCAGAGCGGTCACTATGTGCCATGACCCCTTCTGCTGTTGGGTATTCGCAGATGTCGGCGCAGCAGCGGTACTCACCAGTCCATTCACGCTCCTGTTATCATGTCCTTAAGACCGGTACCTGGCGCTACGAACGGATATACGTCTTCATTAGGGTCTATTGGGATGTCTATCACGGTGGCGACATCGCTGTTTAAAGCGACTTTGACAGCTTTTTCAAGCTCTTGCATCGATCCTACCCTGATGCCCTGGGCACCATACGCCTCTGCTATCTTTACATAATCCGGGCAATTGTGCTGGTGCACTCCGCTATAGCGTCTGTTGTAGAATGTGCGCTGCCATTGGGCCACCATGCCGAGCATGTAGTTGTTCATTAGGAAAACTATTACAGGTAACTTTTCAAGGACCGACACTGCAAGCGAGTTCTCGGTCATGTTGAATGAGCCGTCACCAGCGATGTCCACTACAGGGACGTTAGGCGCAGCAGCCTTTGCGCCTATCGCCGCAGGAAAGCCAAAGCCCATAGTGCCAAGTCCTGTGGAGCTAAAGAAGGTGCCCGGTGTAATCACGTCAAAGTGGAGCGAGGCCCACATCTGGCACTGCCCAACTTCTGTGGTCACAATTCCTTTCGGAGGAAACAATTCCCGCAGCTTTTTCAGTGACTTCTTGGCTGTAATCTCCCTCGGATAGTCCTTGATAGTCTCTGAGTAATATTGTATCAGCTCCTTCCTACGCTTGAGCCACGGGTTGTCCGGCGACCTCTTGACTACTTTCTTTGAGAGCATCTTGACAAGCGTGCGGAGTGATGATTTGACGTCACCTACGAGAGCTACGTCTACTGACTTGTTCTTGCCGATCTCTGCAGGATCGATATCCATATGTATTATGCTCATTCCCTTTCCAAATTCGTCGAAGCGTCCTACAGACCTGTCGGAGAATCTTGCTCCTACTGCCAAGATACAGTCTGCTTCGATAATCATCTTGTTGGCCTCTGCATGGCCGTGCATGCCTATGGGGCCCATTGCAAGTGGATGGTTCTCCGGGAACGCGCCCTTCCCCTTAAAAGTAGTAACTACAGGGATCATGAGTAGCTCGGCCAGTGCCTGAAGCTCCGAGAATGCGCCAGAAAGGATCACACCTCCACCAGCCATTATTATTGGTCTCTCGGCCTTTAGGAGAATTTCAACCGCTTTGCCCATCTCGTTGAGGTCTGCATCTACCACTGGATTGTATCCCCTCACCTTGATGAGGTCGGGGAACTTCATGTCTGCAGTAGCCTGCTGGACGTCCTTTGGAATGTCCAATAGCACAGGTCCAGGCCTGCCGCTCTCAGCTATGTAGAATGCTTTCTTGACCATCTCAGGTATTTCTGATGCCATTCTTGGCTGGAACGCATATTTCGTGCATGGATTGGCAACCCCGATGATGTCTGTCTCTTGGAATGCGTCCTTCCCTATCATGTTGAGTGGTACTTGCCCGGTGACGGCGACAATTGGCGATGAGTCGGCATACGCGGTGGCGATCCCTGTAATGAGGTTGGTTGCGCCTGGTCCAGAGGTAGCAAAACAAACACCTGCCTTTCTCTTTACCCTCGCGTAGCCATCAGCCATGTGGGCCGCCGATTGCTCGTGCCTGACGAGAATGTGCCGCAAGTTTGCATCCACGAGAGCATCATATATCGGAAGGTTTGCCCCTCCAGGGAGTCCAAAGACTATATCAGTCCCTTCCTTCTCAAGGGCCTGTATCAACGCCTTTGCGCCGGTCATTTCAACCAATTTTATTTTTCACCAAATTTCGATCTGCAAACGCCTGCTAGCTCGGTGGACAGGGTTTGCTCTAGGCAAGTCTCAGTAGAACCAGAACATGAACCTTGTGTTCCCTGTCAGCCCTAGGCATTTTTGATGATTTGCACTAATATAATTTATAAAGTTAACGTCCATTTCAGTAAATAATCCAGCATATCTGCAAGACTGTATACGCCGAATATCGCACTATTGATGCAATATTTGCAACCGCTTCCAGATTTCGTCAACCGGCGGAAATAGAGTTCGTACATATGACGATCTGATTGTTCATAGCCGATTTTTTAGTCACAAATCGGGAATGCGAAAAACCAAGTAAAGGCCTTTTAACCGCTAACCTCATTACAGTTAGACACTGCTGCCAATGCAAACTCCAGGTATGATGAGAAACAGAAACCCTGCCCGAAAGCCGGTCACCCTACCGGGGCCCGCCCGTAGGCCTCTCAGGTCTGGCGAGACGATAAGGCTGGTTTGAGTGACACATCACCAAGAAGCGGACGGGACAAAGTCAGTTTATTATAATGCATAGCTACACAGAACTAGTATTGGTGGCCACTGCTGCTGATTCTGCCAAGATAAGGGATCTGATCTACAATTATTTTCAGCTTGCCAAGACTAAGGAGATTGAAAAGATTGAGGAATTCCTGGACTCGAGTTTTACCAAGTTCGGTGATTCACCCCCGTACGACAGGCGAGACTTTGATCGAGCATTGATGCTCGAACAGCTTCAATTTGCAAGCATGTCCGACTATGACTTCAAGATAGAAGATCTGAAGATGGAGATGATGGGAGGCTGTGCGATTGCGATGTTTATAATACAGGTCA
>DATLXY010000123.1:0-2147 GCA_035575335.1 Nitrososphaera sp.
GCTGGGATGTATGATGATATCCTGCTCAGGAGGTGTTTATGAGATGGCTTCTAATTGCAACTAAGGAGCCATAAGGTAAAAGTTTGAAGCTGCAATAATGGCTACTGGAACAAGCCAAATGTATATAGGTACGACCTTTAATAAACCGCTAGTCTGTGTTCTTATTTGAAAAAGCGCGATTGCAGCAGGAATCTGAAATGGAATATTGTAAAATACCCTTGTCTGGATTACCCATTCTCCAAATAGAAACGGCAGAATTCCGATCGAGAAGAAAGCTATGATGAGAATACTTGCTGTCTCTCTCATCCTTGTCCTTACCAACCAATAAAGGCCAAGCCCAAGGACTATGAAATTGCCAAATAATCCACCAACAAAAGTGCTTGTAGTATACGTGAGATTGTTCCATCTTAGGATGAACTGTTCAGGCCCGGCTAAGCGTTCGGCGATAGTCAAGTCCTGTTCAATTCCACCAGACGATCCAATGAGACCGACCCTAGTGAGATCGATGCCAACTGTGGCGACAAGAGCGATCAGCAGAAATCCCACATTCCTTCTATTGTAATAATTCAGCTTTAGTATCGCAACTAGGAAAATGCCAGCCACCATAGCCAAGATACTCCACGTATACGCATGAGTGAAGAGCATTAGTGTGAATAGGCCAAAATACAAAGCCAAATTTGCAGCATCACCCTTCTTCAAAAACCGGAAAAGGAAAATGAACGCAACATATCCAACAATCAGGGCCAGCCAGTTAGAATAGAATCCTGCGTAAATGCCGATCATCGTTTGAAAGGATATCGCGGTCAGAAAGGCTGCAAGCAACGATATAGCGTTATTAGATGCCAGCTCGCGTGTCAAAAAATAAACGGCCAGCACACTTGTAGGCCCAAGTATCAGCGGAGTAAATTCTACCAATGAGAAAAGGTTGGCACCAGTCACCACCTGTAATGCGTAAATGAAGATCAGCGATACAGGTCTGTCGCCTCCCCTCTGCTGCACAAACGCCTGGTAGAGAAAATCTTGCGCACTGGTTGAATTATTCAGTGCTCCCACCCAAGTGACATAGTACGCACTATCTACACCGACCTGCTGCCTGTCAGGATTTACTGTTTCCAAATGAGGAATTATTGCAACGATTATCGAAAGCAAAATAGAAAAAGCAAGATAGACCGCTCTTTTCTTCGCAGTTATCTCAATAATCTCTATTCCGTCCAAATTTGATAGCTTAAGTTTTGGCGCTACAAAATCAATCACCAGCTTAACTGGAAAGCATGTGATAAGTAACAGCATCAATATCGGAGAAGCACTTGAGAACAGCAGAAACACACCATACGCATAATTGCGGTCAATAGGATATCCTGCAGTATTCTCTGTTGCAATAGTTAAAACCGCGATTGCAAAACTGATAATTCCAATGACTATTCCTACAATTGCAACATAGTTTATACACAGCTCCGAGTCGTTGTTCAAAATCCTTCTTTTGGAATATCTGGAGTAGATCAAGAGTGCAACCATTGCGGGAAACGAAGCTAGTGCTATCGCGTCAAGTGCCAGATCGTTATTCGCAACTGCAGCAACTGTGACAATTGCGACAAGAACGCCGACTGCAGCATAACCGATCTTACTCCTTTTTACAGAAAAAACAAGCCACAGGATCAGCAGAGCCCCGATGACGACATGGTCAACGTATTCGTCTACAACGTAAAAGCCAAACGGATGGTAGTGGATGACCCGGTCGATCAGCGGGTATATTCTCACCTGAAAAAAGGCGCCTACGGTGTAAACATAGAACAGGCAAATTACTGCAAGGCTTGCAGAGGATACGATGGATGATCTTGTATGGCTGCGGCCAAGTATCTCTGAGATGCGACCAGCCGGCACAACCCCTTTTACCATTATTTTGGTTTCTTGCTATAGAAGAGTTTTCTGCTGTTTAAAGCTTCTCCCGCTCTGCTGGGCTCACTGTACTTGTTTATTTCAATTCTAGGAGTTTCAGGCTGGCAGCGACAAATCCTTGACACCGATCAAAAAACCGTGTAGCTGTTTGGAAATGGATCCAGAAATACGCTGGTTGTGCAGACCGGTATCGGACAGACAGGCGCCTTGGGTAAGTACGATATTTTTGTTGACCAGACCCTCTGCTTCAG
>DATLXY010000124.1:0-2386 GCA_035575335.1 Nitrososphaera sp.
GAGGTTAAGAACGCGCAGCGGCTCGCTCCAGCAACTGGTCAATCAACGAATTGTCAAAGAACAGAGGCAGCCAGGAGATTGTGCCTATCGCTTTAACTTCGTCGCCGCAATATTCGCGATAGTGCGCGATGAAGCTCAACAACCGTTACTGCGCCAAGTAGTGATTCAGGCCTTCGCTTGGAAACAAGAGCTATGATCCTTGCGTTTATCTCGGTGGCTGAGAAGCTGTCTGGCAGGTTCACAAATATTACGCCCGCAGTGAAAGCTGCTGGCCAGTTTTTCTCCACGGCGAACCCTCGATCCCGCGTGATGATTATGGCATCGGCTGCAATCGCAGCATCAAACACTTCACTATCAGGGTGCCCGCGTAAGCCAATATCGCGCACATCCTGCACCACGAAACCCAAAGCTGCAATCTGGGTTGCCAATGACCGAGGCATATTCTCGTCGATCAGAAAGTTCACCTTTAGACTCCGACTAACGGAATGACCTCAGTTGCTGCCACCAACTCAGCAGCATAGGCTAGAGCCGATTCGACAGCCTCTTTACTTAGTTCGTACTCGCGGCACACATCTTCTTTGCTCATACCTCCGGCCAGCGAACCGATTACTACCGACACTGGGACCCGCGTTCCGGTAATAACCGGAGCGCCGTGATGTATATTAGGGTCTATACTAATGTGCTTTGCTATCTCCATAGCCCACCTCCCTTTGAGAAGATCAGTCTACTCTGTTCGAATTTCGACGCCAAGCGAGCAAGTCGAGTGTCGAGCGATGCAAGCCGCAGCTAGTGAAGCGGAGCGCGAGGGGGCATAAACCGAAGCGCGCCGTGGCGCGTAGTGTGCGCCGCCAGTGCAAGGAGAAGCCGGACGTTCGATAAGGCGGATTATGACAGTACCGCGCCTGCGTCGGAACTCCGGCTGTCATAACCCTGCGTTATCGGATGACCTTTCCTTCTAAGTATCATAATGTTTGCCGCAACACCTCTCTAACTTCGGAGCCGATTTGTATTGAAAGGCTTTCATACAAAACAGAAATCTCAAAAACATTGGTAGTAATTAAGGCAGGCTTTCGATGTTTCCCTTCGCCAAGGATAAAACCAGTCAAGCCAATCATAGGACTTTCAAGCTCATCAGTATCATGCACATTCCATTGTATTTCCTGAGTGTTTCTAAACAGGAGTTGATACTGCTGGCGACTTATTGATGGATCATAGAGACAACTAATGCACAATTCGTTTCCCCAAAGTTTGACCTCCACCTTTGTAATGACTGAGAAAGCATTCCCCAGTCCAAGCACGTGATAATCTGGCATAGTAGACCTACGTTACGCCAATCCAACCTTTAGTTTGGTAGGATAGTTTCTCCAGTATTATGGCTAGGTGTTTGTCGTCCGTCTGGTCCGAACCTTTGCCAGCCTTTGGACCGAACAACCTCACCGTTTGGACGAATCTGAACCTTGCTCCCATCGGGGTGATACCATTTTTCGTAGCCACCTTTAGTATAACCTTTGAACTTGAAGCCTGCTTGTTGAAGTAGCCTTCTTGCTTGAGACTTTGTCAGCCCTGCTAAGCTTGGTAGTTTTTGTACCGCCAGTTTCGTGATGGCGTATATTGCTGGTCCAGCACCGGCAACCTGAGAACCCGCTACAAGAATGGCAGGTGCTAAGTTGACTGCACCGGCGATATAAATCGCCGTCAGTGAGGCATCTGACCTACGACCTAATTCTCGAATCACTCCGTTTGCAAAAGGAGACAGGTCAGAAAAAGCATGAACATCTATTGGTTTAGCTGGCTCACCTTCAAGGAATTGAGCAGTGAATAAGTTGCCATCCCCATCCTTAAAGTACAGAAGGCTTCCATCATCATTCCCGCCATAAGCTTGATATCCCAACTTCTCCAACTCTTTCACATCTCTCACTTGCCCTAAAAGATTACCCTTTTCATCATAGAGCCTGTAATCCTCTCCCGTTGGATCGACATATATCAGAGGGTTGTTGCGGACATATGCATAGGCGTTCCAACTTTGAGGATCGTCAGGATCAGCCCCCGCATTCTCAGGATCAACTGATGTGAACCGGCCTTGAGCACTTGAGTAATACCTGGCTCCAAAGTAGTCCAACCCGGATTCAATATCACGTTCCTTTGAGGTAAACCGCTGCCTCGTCGCATCGCTTCCTCCATATCCAGCAATTAATGCCCGACCCCCAAAACTACTCCCTACCTCCTCCCCGCACGGCTCATAATCGTGCCTCGATAACACTGCCTGATTGCTCGTCGTTACTACTCGGGTGCTCCCAAGGTGGTCCGCTGTCAGGTACTCTCTCCCTCCTGCTCCATCTTCGCACGGTACCGGCCTGTTGCTAAGGGCTGTCGGGCGTGAAGAGTT
>DATLXY010000125.1:0-8556 GCA_035575335.1 Nitrososphaera sp.
AAGGAGCAGGGACGTATTCACCGCGCGATGATGACACGCGGTTACTAGGGATTCCATATTCATGAGGGCGAGTTTCAGCCCTCAATCATAACTGGGGTAAGGTTTGAGAGATTGCCTCCTCCTTTCGGAATCGGAACTCGCTGTCCTTACCATTGCAGCCCGCGTGTGGCCCGAGGGTTTCGGGGCATACTGACCTGCCGTAGCCCCCTCCTTCCTCCGCCTCAGCGGCGGCGGTCCCTCTAATTAGCCCCTCCATTCCGGAGAACAGTGGTAGCAACTAGAGGCAGGGATCTCGCTCGTTACCTGACTTAACAGGACACCTCACGGCACGAGCTGGCGACGGCCATGCACCTCCTCTCAGCTTGTCTGGTAAAGTCTTCAGCTTGACCTTCACTCTGCTGTCGCCCCCGGTAAGATTCCCGGCGTTGACTCCAATTGAACCGCAGGCTTCACCCCTTGTGGTGCTCCCCCGCCAATTCCTTTAAGTTTCAGTCTTGCGACCGTACTCCCCAGGCGGCAGACTTAACGGCTTCCCTGCGGCACTGGGTTGGCGCGAAGCCAACCCATCACCGAGTCTGCATCGTTTACAGCTGGGACTACCCGGGTATCTAATCCGGTTTGCTCCCCCAGCTTTCATCCCTCACCGTCGAGCGCGTTCTGGCAAGCCGCCTTCGCCACTGGTGGTCTTCAGTGGATCAGAGGATTTTACCCCTAC
This sequence comes from Nitrososphaera sp., assembly GCA_035575335.1. Taxonomy (GTDB): domain Archaea; phylum Thermoproteota; class Nitrososphaeria; order Nitrososphaerales; family Nitrososphaeraceae; genus Nitrososphaera. The sequence continues at coordinate 716 of DATLXY010000125.1, forward strand.
CCACTGAGTACCGCTTGCCTCTCCCGCCTCCTAGCCCTGTAGTATCCTCCGCAGCCCAACTGTTGAGCAGGTGGATTTAACGGAGGACTTGCAGGACAGGCTACGGATGCTTTAGGCCCAATAATCGTCCCGACCACTCGGGGTGCTGGTATTACCGCGGCGGCTGACACCAGACTTGCCCACCCCTTATTCTGCACCATTTTTAGAGGTGCCAAAAGATACCCTTAGCGGACATCACTCAGAGTAACCCTGTCAGGCTTTCGCCTATTGCAGAGGTTTCGCGCCTGCTGCGCCCCATAGGGCCTGGGCCCTTGTCTCAGTGCCCATCTCCGGGCTCCTTCTCTCAAAGCCCGTACCGGTTACAGGTTTGGTGGGCCATTACCTCACCAACAGCCTGATCGGCCGCAGTCCAATCCAGGGGCCGTATAGATTTCAGCCATGGCCCATTCCAGAAGCCTTGGCCTATCGCGGTTTATCCTCAGTTTCCCGAGGTTATCCACGTCCCCTGGGCATGTTGACTACGTGTTACTGAGCCGTACGCCACGCCTTGCGGCGTTGACTCGCATGGCTTAGTCCCACTCTGATAGCAGTCGGGTCCGGCAGGATCAACCGGAGTCAATCCATTTTATTATGAAGAGTACGGCCGGACAACCTTGTTATTGTGCGGGTCGTATTTGGGAGTGCAATTATGTGACCGAGTCGGATCTAATGTTGACATCAGATCCCCATATTATGAGCGCAACTGGAGGTCAGTGAATCACAAAATGGCACTAAGACCAAACATCATCACTGACGCCGCCTTAAATGTTACGTTCGCTTCTTACCTTTGCAGTATACTGATATAAATCTTTGCTCAAGTTGATGTACAGGAGGAAAAAGAGGTTTAATCGTCATCAAACGATCTTTTTTCGATGTGATTTTTCATCTCCAGCAAGCATCAAATATGATCTATCGAGAAATTTTTCAAGATACAAAGTCTATATATCATTCAGCCGCAATTGCGGCAGATGCAAGATCAGCCCGACCATCATCGCCGCAGAAAGCCAAACAGGTTAGTTCAAGAATCTAGTCCATACCTTTTGCAACATGCTTATAACCCAGTAGACTGGTACCCGTGGGGCCAAGAAGCGCTTGAGCGCGCAAAGAGAGAGGACAAGCCCATTTTTCTGAGCATCGGATACAGCGCATGCCACTGGTGTCACGTGATGGCACATGAGTCGTTTGAAGACGAGGAAGTTGCTAGAATAATGAATGAACACTTTATCAACATCAAAGTCGACAGGGAGGAGCGGCCAGACCTTGATGACATTTACCAGAGGGCATGTCAGCTTGCGACAGGAACCGGCGGGTGGCCACTATCTGTCTTTATGACACCCGATCAAAAGCCTTTCTATGTCGGCACCTATTTTCCAAAGGAAGGCGGGCGCTACAACATGCCCGGCTTTAAGACCATTCTGCTTCAGCTCGCGGCCGCATACAAGAACAAGAAACACGAGGTAGAGGCCGCAGGCAACGAGTTTAGGAACGCGCTTGCACAGACCGCAAGAGACATTGCCCCGGGCACGGCAGAGAAGGCAAGCCTGGAGCGATCCATCCTCGATGAGGCGGCCATGAGTCTGCTTCAGATTGGGGACCCGATATATGGTGGCTTTGGGCAGGCTCCTAAGTTCCCAAACGCATCGAACCTGATGTTTCTGCTGAGATACTATGACATTTCCGGACTTGGCAGATTCAAAGAGTTTGTAACCTTCACCGCAGACAAGATGGCAGACGGCGGCATACATGACCAACTGGGCGGAGGCTTTGCACGTTACGCGACGGACCGAAAATGGCTAATACCACACTTTGAAAAGATGCTTTATGATAACGCGCTTCTGGCACAGCTTTACTCTGAACTTTACCAGATTACAAAGGCAGAAAAATATGCGCAAATCACGAGGAAGACACTGGACTTTGTTATCCGTGAAATGACACACCCAGACGGTGGCTTTTATTCTGCGCTTGACGCTGACTCTGAAGGCGAGGAGGGCAAATTTTACTTGTGGAGCAAAAAAGAGATCGCCTCGATAATTGATGATCAGACAGCAACAGACATTTTCTGCGAACATTACGGTGTGACAGAAGGAGGCAACTTTGAAGGCCGCAATATCCTCAATGTGAGGGTACCGCTTTCAACGGTTGCCTCCCGGTACGGGAAGACCCCAGAGCAGGCCGCCCAAATAGTGGCTGACGCTTCGGACAAGCTCTTTACAGCCAGGGAAAAGAGAATCAGGCCGGGGAGGGACGAAAAGATCCTGACTTCTTGGAACGGGCTGATGATCTCTGGGTTTGCCAAGGGGTATGGCATCACCGGAGACACAAAGTACCTCCAGGGTGCCAAGAAGGCGGTAGACTTTATTGAAAGCAAGGTCGCTGCCTCGGACGGCAGACTGTTGCGCACATTCAAGGACGGCCGAGCCAAGCTCAACGCATACCTGGATGACTATGCATTCTACGTAGGCGGACTGCTGGACCTGTTTGCAGTTGACTCGAAGCAGAGATATCTCGACAGGGCCATCGAATACACCGACTTTATGATCATGCATTTCTGGGACGAAAAGGAGGGAAACTTGTTCTTTACGTCAGATGATCACGAGAGGCTGCTAGTGAAGACGAAGAGCTTTTACGACCTTGCGATACCAAGCGGCAATTCCGTTGCGGCGGTCAACCTCTTGAGGTTGTACCATTACACGCAGAACGACGACTACCTGAATCGCTCTGTAAGAATAATGAAAGCCAGCGCAATACCGGCGGCCGAAAATCCCTTTGCCTTTGGCCAGATGCTCAACTCGATCTATCTGTACGTAAAGAAACCCGTAGAGGTGACTGTAATAACAGACGGAGACACCAGGATGGCAGAATGGGTTAGAAGGCAGTTCCTGCCCGACGGGATCAACGCAGTAGTCAGCCCCGGCGAACTAGAATCGCTCCAGAAAAAATACGCATACTTTAAGGGTCGTGAAGTAAAACCCGGAACCGCGTATGTCTGCAGGAACTTTGCCTGCTCCCTTCCTCTGACGTCAGAGCAGGAGCTTAAAAAGCAGCTCATACCTTCCTGATGTCGATGAGCAGCCTGTCTCCTACACGAGGACTTCCCATTTTTTCATAGCGCTTCTTGGGCATAGTTATCTGGATCACAGTCTGGGAGTATGTCCTCACGACAGTCTGCGGCTGGGATCTCAGGATCGCTTCAAGAATCGGCTTTATCTGTTCCTTGACCTCCTTGTCTGTCACTGCTCTATCGATAGCTTCAAGCATCATCTGCTGCTGAGAAATAGCCTCAAGTTCCACATCCTCGCTCAGGGCGAGGCTGACCGTGTTTCCGGTGTCAGTCATCTGGTTGACCCGGTATCTGATGTGCTCTTGCTGCATAGGTATATGGTAGTACTATGGGCGCTCACTAAAATTTGCTGTGGTCAGTCCCTGAAGAGCTCTTCTTCCTCCACATCCCTATCTTTCTTTGTAAGATATATGAGGAGACCAGCAATACCTGCAAACGCAATTACGTTTACAACCAGTATCGACGCGTCGACCCGGTGTCCCAAGACAAACAGCCTGACTATCGCGTAGCTGACTGCAGCAGCTAGCGCGGCTATGCAGCCTGCTATGGCATAGCGGATCGTACGGCGATTCACAATTCTACAACAATCAGTCCGCCGTATAACTCTTAACTCGTGCTGCTGGCGTATGGTAAGCAAAGAGACCAATCAATCTATATTCATACTTGCAGCGCATTACTGAATGTTTCACGCTGATCAGGCTTTTTAGCGCGCATGACTCGTCATCATAGCTGACCTCTTCCCGTAGGAGAGGCTCATCCTGCACGGCACGGCCGTAAACTCGGGTCGCAGTTCTCTTGTAAGTACTGGTTCAAGTGTCTATATGTAAAGGGAGATGTTGGCTAGCTTCGCTCGATATCATTATTCATCATCGAAGTTTCGGAGAGGACGATTGAGAAAATTCAGACGAAACAAAGTCGAGCGATACCGCATCCATTCCAAGCCTCTGAATACATGATTCGCGGTCCCAAGAGTGAACAAGAGAAGTGTACATCGGCTACGAGTTCTCAAGCGACGATAGTCCAATCAGGGTGGACGAGTATGGTATGCCTTCTGTACACGTCACCGTTAATGGCTGCGTCAGAAACGACAACCATAAAGCAGTCGCCGGCGTCGCTGATACTGTACACATCTTTACAAGCAGCGGTGCTGGACAGGAGAAATAAGACTTTTTAACGGAATGGCAGCTTTACATCTGCGGATTGCAGCTGGTAAGAAAGTATGAGATACAATCGAAGCAGAAAATGATCGACTTTCTCAACAGCCAGCCAGCTGGCAGGGTGGCGTCGATTGACAGGGATGGCTACCCGCAGGTAATCCCTATGAATTTTGTCTGGCACAACGATGCGATCTATATGCATTCACACCCGATTGGTGAAAAGCTGGATAACATGCGACGGAACCCAAATGTCGGATTTGAAGTGGACCAGCATGTCTGCTTTTTGCCGTCTTACTATTTTCACCCCACCGACGCGTCGCAGGCAGACACGCTCTACATCAGCGTGGTCATAAAGGGAAGAGCGGAACTTGTTCACGACCTGGATGAAAAAGCAAGTGCGCTCAACGCGCTTATGAAAAAGTATCAGAAGGAAGGCAGGTACGAACCACTTGACGCGGCTATGCCCGTAGTAAGAGAGGTCGCGATAATCAAAGTCATCCCATTGGACATCCGGGGGAAGTACAAGATAGGGCAGCAGTGGTCGAGGCCGTACAGGCTCAAGATAGCCAGAAACATTCTCGAGCGAGAGGGGGTGGTAAATGCAAAACCCATCCTCGCAATAATGGGGGTTGAAATTAGGCCAGACGGTCTCTTGGAGATTACAGAGGATCCGGTGATGTAGAACGGCAAAATGCACAATCCACACAGACTTTTTTGATGATTCATGCGATGCGTGCAAGCAGGAATATCTTGAGATGAAGGGCGCTGGAGAGCCAGTCCTGGAAACGAAAAAGTACAAAGAGTTTACAGAAGAGCGCGCCAAGAAGCTATATGGAGACCTGTTGCTCCAGTACCTGAAAAGCGGAGCGAGCGAAGTAGATGCCGACAGGAAAGCAAAGGCTATAATAAGAAAGCAGTGCAGCATCAGAGGGATGCAGCCTTGGCCCTGGGTCTGATCTCACTTTTTCTTGGACGAGTCTCCAAGATAATCAGTCCGACGTCTTTGTACATCTTTAGGAACAATTTACCCTTCTCTGTTGTTCTATACACGTGGTCATTGGGGTTGTAGTGGAGCAGCCCCTGTCTTCTAGAACTGTGAGGTATTCCTTCAGCTGAGGGAAAGATAGAAACGCCCTGTACATTGTCTCGGTCTTGATTGCCCCATCGACGGCTATCCCAAGGATTGCAGCGGCAATATCCGTCCTGCTCCCCTGCTTCATGCTTTACTATGGGACCGCAGAATAAAATCTTGTCTAGTAAACGACTGTTACTTATTTCTATTCACTGGGCTTCCTGACCTTCGATGAAGGCGTGACGCTCTGCAGATGCGCGGATAAATCGCTCAGTACTTCGATCTTTCTCTTTGGATAGTTTGCAAAGTGGATCACGCTGTCGATGAATTCTAGTATCGTAATGACCTCCTCCCCAGGTACTTCGATCCCTCTGCGCGTAAGCAAGTACGACTTGACAACCGAGCTTACCTGCACGCCGTTTAGAAAATAGCTCTTGTTCTCCGGCATGGCGGCCATCGCTCTAGAGTATTGCTCTAATTGATTCAACTTCAGCAGCTATCTGGGTTTAGAGCCTGTTAATCGATTCTACTAGATGTCTTATCCGGTCAACGACAGGATCTGTCACGCTAACACAATGAATGTCCCGCATTAATAACTTACACTGGTTAAAGACGAATCAAAACTAAAGAATGATCTGATAGCAAATTATTGAAGATTATATACATACTGACTAACCAATCTGCAATGACCGATTTGATACTTGAGACACTGACCAGTTCGTTGTTCTTTATGATCTTGTCATATGCTGGTTGAAGAGGGCGTTGCCACCGAGGAATATTTAGTTTTGTTCACACGCCGTTCGCGCAATATTGTCAGCAGGACTCTGGCATTCTTGCGCAAGGTTCATAAAAAAATGGAGCGAATGACAAGAAGTTCAAAATCACTGCGCTTGGGTCGAAAATTTCTAAGGGACTTTAAAGGCTAGGAGAGGAATCTCCTAGACTTCACCATTATTTATTCTACTTCTACTTTTTCCTTTGATGCGTTGTTCTTTTCCTGCTCGTCCAGCTTTCTCAGTTCCTTTTGCAAAAATTCACGATACTTGTTGCGTTCTTCCTGCGTCATGGAGTCAAGGTTTGAGCTGAGTGCAGAGCCGATCGCTGTCACCCTGTCGATAAGATCCATCGCCATGAATTTGCCCACGTTGCCCACGCGCATTACCACGTCGATCTGTTTCTGGAGTATGTTTCCAAATGACTCCAGATCAGAGGTGATCTCAAGGCCCTTTTTTGTTATTGTGTATTTCCCGTCCTTGTCTTCCGTGACAAGGCCTTCTTCACGCAGCCTGCCAAGCAGAGGGTAGATCAGCCCAGGCGATGGCTTCCACTTGCCGCCGCTCTGCTCAGTAGCCTTGTCAATTATTTCCTTTCCAGTCATGGACTGTTCCCGCAGGAGGGAAAGTATGTATTGCCTGGAAAAGCCCCTTGGTATGGCGCTTCCCACTCTTGATAGCCATTCAGATAGCATATATCACTAGTAATATCGCTAGCGACATATTAACTTTGTGGAAACACGTTTATTCAGTGGCCAAATGACGCTGTCTTGACGGTAGTGGAAATTCGGCTCGCTGTCAAAACAGACCCATCTATTGTGGGAGCTAGCCTGCAGCGGGCAATTTCAAGGACGTACTGCTGGACGGTCGGTCTCCTCCTGACAGTACGACATCATGATTTTAATGGAAGTATAATGATATCCGATGAACGGAAATGGTTCTTGAGAACGTTCCAACCGGCTATGAAATCAGGGTTCTTATCGGCATTGCAATTGCCCTCGCCGCCGGCTTTGCCATTGGGGCGGAGAGAGAATCACGAAACAAGCCCGCTGGCATTAGCACACACTGCCTAGTGATAGGCGGAGCGGCAATCTTTACGTTCCTCTCCTCACTGGTCGATCCAAATTCATCATCCAGGATCGCTGCCCAGATAGTGACTGGTGTGGGCTTTATTGGTGCAGGAATTATATTAAAGAGCGAGTCGCAAGGGAAGATTACTAATCTGACTACTGCTGCAGCCATCTGGTACGCCGCAGCGGTTGGAATGGCCATAGGTTACGAGTTCTATTTCCTGGTGGCTGTGGGAACCGCTTTTGCAGTCGCAGTGCCCAGGATACCGCATATATCCAAGTTCGTAAAGAAAGGAGACGAGGAGTAATAGGAATTGGGCTGTTGCCCATATTTTTCTCCTTCACCACGCTAATCATATTTTCGAAGTTCGGCGAAGTGGAAAGATCATCACCATTAAGGCTTCGCCGCGCTCCAAGACCTTGCGATACGTTAGACGACGAAGACCTTTCGGCGGTGTTCTGGTGTCAATACACAACTGACGTTATAATATAATCGGTGGAGACGAAGCTGAACCGACTGAAGAAAAAAGATATCACGATAGAGCCGATAACTCCATTTTGGCTACCTCTTCTCTACTACCTTGCGAAAGCATTTGTTGTCCTGAAACCCGAATTATTAGCATACGCATGTCTACTTTCCGAAATTGAGAGAGGTTATCTCACACCTTT
>DATLXY010000126.1:0-2572 GCA_035575335.1 Nitrososphaera sp.
GGAATACCTGGAGAAGAACAAGTAATGGATCAAAATTGTATACCTGCCAAAAGGCTCGCCCGAGTTCAACGCTGTAGTAATAGAAAAAGAAGAATGGAGACAGGGAAAGTACGACCTGCTTGTTTCGAGGTACTATCCACACTTTGCCGACCTGAAATCAGCCATCTCCCAATATTACAGGACTAGGTTTAACCTAGACATAGTCAGGTATCTGTTGAGGGGTAGTGGGGTAGCGTATTTATGTTAATCAGTACAGATTGTTCTTGGTACACAGTTAAATGATACAGAGAAAAAATATGCTCCAGAAGAATTATATGTTAAAGGCATAATGCCTGTTCCTTTACCAAAACCCAGAGTCTAAATTGCTGGTTCAAGAAAGGCACCTCCAAATTGTCTTGCAACTGCCATGTTGATTGCCACGACGCTAGTGAAAAATGATGTTGTAATTGTCACCAGGTTAGTTTCAAATTGACATCTTTAATCGCTCTATCCAATCTAATGTAGTCATATCATTTTCATCTGAGAAAATCGAATCATCTTTTAAATATTCCAGCGAATAGCTGGAGCACATGACCAAGGCAAGTTATGTAACGGTAGGGATAGCTTTCACTCTGCTGATTTCTGCGGTACTGATACCCTACCAAGCTTTTGCGCACAAGGAACACACTGATTTCATTACAAATGTAGAGTACATTAAAGGACATCTTGAGCAAGCTGTAACGAACAAACAAGCGGGCAACATAGAACTGGCTATAGCGCATGCGGGTCATCCAATTAAAGAAGTCTTTACGTTGATAGAAGGGCCGCTATCGGAAGCAAGCCCCCAACGTGCTGCAGATTTGAGAGGGGCGCTGGAAGCCCTTCCGAACGCTGTCCAGTCTGATACAGTTCAGGTATTCAGTCAGAAGGTAGCTGACATTGTTGGCATGCTGGATGAAGCGGTAGAAGTATTTGCCGGCGAAGAGGCTGAAGAGTTAGCCACAAAGGCGGGCGTAATCACAGTCCTTCTTGGAACTGCCGGATTAGAATACAGCGAAGCTGTGGAGAATGGTCAAGTGGTTGAAATGATAGAGTATCAGGATGCTAGCGCGTTTATCAGCCGTGCCAATGCGGTATTCAAAACAATCCAATCGGAAATAGATGCGCACGAGGCCGAAGAGATTGTTGAATTCTTTGAGCAGCTTGACTCTAGCCTTAAAGCAAAGGCCGATCCTGAAGATATCCAGATGTTACTTGACGGCATAGTACGGGAGCTTGAAGAGGCTGTTCCTTCTGGCAATGAGCATGTTGAGTTTGCTGCAAATCTTGAATACATCAGGGGTCATCTAGCTCAAGCCGTCGCAAACAAGCAAGCTGGGAATAACGAATTGGCGATTGCCCACGCAGGCCATCCTATTGAAGAAGTCTATGCGCTCATAGAGGGAGAGTTGGCAGAACATAATGCAGAGCTCAACGAAGAACTAGAGAGGGAGTTAACAGAACTAGCCAATGATATTAACAACATGCCCACACAGCAAGTCCAGACCGAAGTAGCACACATCAACTCCTTACTTGATGGAGCCAAGGCGGCAGTGATAAGTCAGACTGAAGGAAACGACCCGGTGTTCAATGCAATGGTTGCAATTGCCCTGCTTGAAGCTGCAGAGCATGAATATGAAGAAGCAGTTAGCGGAGGCAGGATTGTGGAGATGGTGGAGTACCAAGATTCTATTGCATTTATCGCCCGGGCTGAAGCTATTTTCAATATCATAAAGGAGCAAGTCTCAGTGCACGAGGCCGAAGAGATAGAAGAATTCTTTGGTCAACTGAATTCACTTACTGAATCCAATGCTAGCTTTGAAGAAGTTGAAACAGTCATTGGCGGAATCGTACACGAGTTTGAGGAGGCACTAGGATTGGAAGAAGAGGAGGAAGAGGGTGATGATGGCAACTGGGCATACATTGACAGAATTCTTGAACTACTTGACCAGTCAGTCTCTGAGTATAAGGCCGGCAACTCTCAGAAAGCAAAAGCTCTGGCAATTGAAGCGTATCTGGAGAACTACGAGTTCATAGAATCAGATATCGAGGAGGATGACCCAGAGCTGATGGAAAAGATCGAGATCGACATGAGGCAAGAACTCCCGAAGATGATTGACGAAAAGAGACCTGCAGCTGAAATCGAATCCCACGTAAACACAATAAAGACTGACCTTGAAACTGCAAGAGCTGTGGTAACTCCAGAGTTCCCTGTTGCAATTCTTGCAACAGCTGCGGCAATGGTATTCTTTCTGGCGATCGCAAGGTTCAGAGGCGGATTGGGCATCTCCAACAGATCTTCCACCTGAAAGGTTTTTCTCTCTTTTTATCACGATCATGAACCTTTCTTGAAATGTGCGGTGGTGATCGCTCTTGTCTCTCAAAGTAAAGTTGTTTGCTAAGAAGCAGATGAACCAGATTTAATCTGATAGTTGATTCTCGGATTTGATTCTCTCCCCCGAGACCAGTCCAAGAAAAACGTGTCTTTAGTTAAAATGTAAGTTTGCTGACGCCAAACTTTATGCAAGTTGAATCTAACAAGAGGTCATCGTTA
>DATLXY010000127.1:0-2555 GCA_035575335.1 Nitrososphaera sp.
AGAAGCCATGACTGAAGGCGCGACACTTGCGCTTTATTCGTTTGATAAGTACAAGGAGCCAAAGGAACCGACTACAAAGGTGGAGGAATTCTCGATCCTTCTAAGCTCGGACTCACCAAAATTTCAGTCCATTGCTGACAAGGCCGCACTCGTGGCTGAAGCAGTCAATTTTGCTCGCGACCTGGGCAACCTGCCCCCCAATGACTGCGCGCCGGCACAGCTCGCAAGCACCGCGCTATCGCTTGCCCAGGAGCATGGAATGAAAGCGAGGATCATTGACCGTTACGAGCTGGAGAACATGGGAATGGGAGGAATTGTAGCAGTCGGAAAGGGAAGCAACAACCCGCCAAAGCTGATAATCTTGGAATACCATGGCAACACCAGCGACCCCCAGCAAAAACCATACCTTCTCGTTGGAAAGGCAGTCACCTTCGACAGCGGTGGCATTTCGATAAAGCCCGGCGAAAAGATGGATGAAATGAAGTTTGACAAGTGCGGCGGATGTACCGTGCTTGCAGTGATGCGGGCGGTGGCGTCAATGAAGCTGGCGGTGAACGTAGTCGGTATCGTCCCATCGGTGGAGAACATGCCTTCTGCCACGTCATACAGACCCGGCGACATCATCAGGATGTATAACGGCAAGACTGTTGAAGTTCTAAATACCGACGCGGAAGGACGCATGATACTTGCCGACGCGCTTGCATTTGGGATAGCTACTTACAATCCTAAAGCTGTGATTGACCTTGCGACCCTCACCGGCGCAGCCGTTATTGCCCTTGGCTCCAACGTCGCCGCGATTGTTGGCACAAATAAACAGCTGACCGAAAGACTACGCAAGCTCGCAGACAAGACTGGAGAAAAGATGTGGGAGCTTCCACTCTACGACGAGTTCCATGAACAGATCAAGAGCACATATGCAGATATCAAGAATGTTGGAGGCAGACCCGGTGGCGCAATCACCGCGGCTGCATTTCTTTCAAATTTCACCAATGGTACGCCATGGGTCCACATCGACATCGCTGGAACGGCCTGGACGCAGGAGGGTACCTATGAAAAGAGCTATAACCCGAAGGGAGCTACTGGTTTTGGAGTGAGGACTCTAGTAAAGCTTTTGATGGAGGACGAAAAGTAGTAAGAGCCATCTGTGCGAGGTGGTACAATATGCCTGTGTTCCCACTCGGCTCGCTCGTTGATGCCTTGGGAGAGCAGGGCTTCAGCTGCAGGGCCGGCGTCATGGAGCGGGATGTGCACCCGACTAAGCGGCCATATTTTGAGCAATGGCTATCAAACAGAGATGGGTTTATCAAGTTTGTAAGCTGCAACGTCGACTTTGTCGGAATAGAGGAGGTGATGCGCATGGGCCCATTCTATAATGTGTACTGCCTAGTGGAGAATGACTTTATTTTTGAAACCGATGAAAACGCGCACAACCTTCTTGATACTTCGCCATACTTTCAGCTACATAATGGCAAGGTGGTAAACATGGGCTGGGATGGAGGCGTGCTGGCAAACATCTTGACAAAGGATGAGGTTCTGTCACAAGAGTTTGCCCGCAATATCATGAAGGAAGAGGTAAAGAAGATTACAGTCAGGGCGGCCAATTACTGCTGTGTAATAGAAACGCGCACATGGGACTCTGCCGGCCTTGCCTCGGCGTTCAAGACGATAGATAGGATAGCATATAATGTCAGATGGCTCGTCAAGACAATACACCTAGGCGAGTACGTCGAAAGGTAAAAGGTGGCAGGAGAAGAAGACGCCAGCACTGCTGCTTCCCGACCGCTCACGCAGATCAGTAACACAGCAGCGACGGCAGGTTTGACTTCCGGGTTCGGAATGGGACCGGGTCGCGCCCTGCCGCTATGGCCGGCTTATCCAGACATTGGCCAGAGGGCTAATTTAACCTTGCTCTCCTATGCTCGTTTTCAGCGTTGTCAGCCAGATGCCGAGTCCATTATTTCCTTTATTTCGCGCCTCTACGGTTTTTTACTTTGACGTCTAACAACAATAACAATCTCCAATGTTCGGCAAGGCAAGGTGCAAGGTGTGTGGGGATGAGGCGAGGCTGACCCTGAAGCATTTTTCAGACAAGCACAGGAATATCTACAATCAGAGGCGGCCGGCAAGATGAAGATGGCAGATTTCATGAAAAATACTTTGACTGACCATAAAATAGAACTATTCCATAGATGTTATTGACTGTCTACCTCCATCCCTTCCTGTCACTTCATTATTGTTATTATTGTCTCGATTGTTCTGGCCGCCTCCTCGATTCGCTGCGGTGCACCATTCTACCCAATAGTACTCGCAGGGCCGTGAGACTATTGTTCAAGTATCTCAATAAACAACGACACAATTCAACCGCACACCTCAAAAGAAAGTGGGCTTTCGCGCCTCAATACGCTGGGTCTCTCTATTCCGCTTCAATCGGTATCTATATAATGCTTAATTGCAAAAATTACATGCAATTGGGCAATTCTGAAGCAGAAAATACTCATCGCGTCGCAGTACTTGACGAAGAGCTCTGCCAGCCGAAGAAATGCGGCCTGGAGTGC
>DATLXY010000128.1:0-8381 GCA_035575335.1 Nitrososphaera sp.
TCGTGTACAGACAGTCGTCAACTCCTGCAATTCCTGATATCAAGCTGTGGAAGTGGTAGTGCAGCCACAGTTAGCTTTGCTGCCCAAATATGTTATGCTAGCTATTCAATTAATCTAAACTACTTTCCGAATAGGCTCTTAGCAGTGCGATTGCCAATGTCCTTTCATGGCTGCCCGCGGGCACGCCATCATTATAACAATAGCAGTGGCTTAAGCAGCTATTGTAGCAGCAGCGGCTGTCATTGCAACAACGGTGTTCGCATGCCTTTTTCTCTTGACCTGGCGGGATCTGCACCATCCTCGACCGCCGTCCTGGTCCGAGGGCGCGCAGATGCCCATTTTCCGAACCGAGGTTGCGTCAGCCTAGGTCAGGGGCCAGAACTATATAATTGGGGTTTTGACAGATTTGTCAGGGCTGCCACAACAGTCGAGGTTTATGACCGGGAGGTCGATCGGTGGAATGCCTCTGAGCCATTGTCCATGCCACTGCACCACGGTGCCGCAGCGTCATACGATGGCAGGCCATATGTGGTGGAGGCTATCTGGAGGACAACGAGCCTTCAAAGAAGATGCTGGAGTACAACCCAGAAACCGGCCAGTGGAAGGAGCTTGCGCCGATGCCTACGCCGAGAGGAGCGCTGACTGTGTCAATGGCATCATCTACGCAATTGGTGGGGTAAATTCCAGCTTTGGATCTCCCGCAGCTCCGCTGGCAATAAACGAAGCATATGATCCACAGACGAATAGCTGGACGGAAAAGGCACTGATGCCAACTCCGCCAGCACCTCGCTTCAGCCGTACTCGACGGGTTGTTACACGTCATAGGTGGCAGGACCGACAGCCTGCTGTCAAAGATTGATTCAAACGAAGCATACGACTCACAGCGCGACAGCTGGATCCGACTGTCACCGATGTCATCAAGGAAAAGAGCACTGGCAGCATCGGCGTCCAGCTTGACCTCGCCATCTATGTTTTTGGAGGCGAGGAGCCTGCAGGCACTTTCAGCAATAACGAGGCATATCAACCTCAGAATGACATGTGGTCTTCTGCGGCTCGGATACCATATGCGCGCCATGGACTTGCCGCAGCGGCGTCAGCAGAAGTGGACAAGATCTACGTGGTTAGCAGGCTGCTGCCGGGGCTGTGAGCGGCTCAAATCAGATCTATCATGCCATTACTCCTATTTCAGTAGCCGGTTGAGCGTTTTCAATTACTCCGCGCGCTCTTGCTGTTGCGCACCACTAGCAGCAGTGGTGGCATCTTTCAATTACTACTAGAATTCGACCGCTAACGTCAAACAACAGCGATTGCCTTGTTTCGTGGCCCTTAGCAGCTCTTGAATACATTTGGGCCCCTTTGAGATGCTGTGCCAGCGCTACCTAAAGGAAAAAATCCTATCCATCATCACAACCTTACCTACCACATCTCGATAACAAAAAGACGGGGATTAAAAAAGTTAAATCGTCTGCGTGATCGCAGATATTATGTTATTTTTACTTCTTTTTTGGCTTCTTTTTGCTGGCTTTCTTCTTTGCTGTCATGCGTTTTTTGTGTAAAGCTCAAGTATTTAACAATAGCGAATGCTGCTACTTCGATCTAGAGACCTCATGGCTTCTTCCCGCGCGCCCAGCCGCTGCTGTTGATGATACTCAGGTGAGCCGCAGAGTACAACAATGGAGACAACGACTACTTTTTCAGATGATTCAGAGAAATGCGACGCCATCTTTGGTGGTGTGCCTCTTACTATCATCAGTTGCGCCCGCAATAGCTGCATTTGGTTGATGTGTACGTCGGTGACGGCAGCAAATGTACTCTATGTGGTTGTCACACATAGAGAGAATAATGGTTTTGAGCCAGAATTTCGAACAATCGATCACGTCTCCATTATATCATACCTGCGCAAGATGCAACCAAAATTGGTCATCCAGTAATTTTCACATGCTTGCCGCTAAATAGGATCTAATCCTTTTGAGGGATGGTAGTTGAAATGTTGTTAGCGGTTAAGAAAAAACATCTGTGGTACTTTCCGTGAAGGTAGTTGCCACATTTCCTGTTGTTGGTTTTGTTGTTCTTGTTATACTAGTTCTGCAGTAGCAAATCTGGCACCGACATTGGTGACCCTGATCTTTGTGTTCTGGCCCGGTTGGCCGCCCTTTACAAAGATAACAAATCCCTGTACTCTGGCAACACCGTCGCCTTGTCTACTCGTCTCGGTGATTTGCACGTCGTATTCTTTTCCTGTTTCTACAGGCTTTGGACCGAAGTTACCGCCACCGAAGCGGCCACCTCCTCCAAAACGTCTTTCGCCGTATGACATTATAGTCAACTTCCCTTTGACTGTCTTCAATATAAATGCTGGATAAGTAATCTCATATGTGTTTGTTCTGTTCTAGCGTGTAGCGTCGGACGATTTCTCTACCGATCTCTTCATCCTTTATCTGCTCACCCCTCCGGCCCGGCGTCTTCATCGCCTGCTGCCTCACATTCTTCCTCTCATCCTCAAGCTCGAGGTCATGCACGATCTTTTGAAGCTGTTGGGAATAACTTTCCCGGAAAAGCCTCTTCGCTGCTGTGTCTTCTACCATCTGCCCACAGCTGAGATGTTTAATTGAGGCTTGACCATAATTCTACAACATCTTTTTCTCCTGCATTCTTCCTTGTTTCAGTTATCAGCAGCTCCAGATTCACACACACGAAAAAGATGTTCCTCTCGCCTCTCTGCCTGTCTTCTTTCTTCCGTGGTTGTTGCGGTAGACCAGCAGCAGGCTCTAGCACATCGAAAGCAGTACGTGCCATAGACGCCGAGCTCCACGGCATCCGCGTAGAGGCATAAGGTCTATAAGCACACACTTTATGCCATTGTGACGTAACCGGCTGCTCGGATCCTGTGTACGTTGGCTGTAGCAAATTCAGCGGATGTCCACACCAAGAGAGCAGGCCTTCGTTTCAGTTTATGATGTGCAGCGTGTACCCAAAAAATGATTCCACATCCTCAGGGGCATGGACTTAAAACCCTTTCTTCTAACGTCAGCGCGCACACGTGACGCTCAACACACAGTTCTCTTCTGTACGCGCTGTCTGACACTCAACATCAAGCAGTACAGTGCTGGGATCATGTGGAATCGTGCACGTTCTAGCCAAGCTAGAGGTCGAAAGTAAGGCTTTTTGGCAAGTGTGTTGAAAAGACTAGTGGAAGCAGAAACAAATTGGGAAGATGGGATGACGAGGAAAGGGAGTACGACCGCTACCGACAGGGGTACAGCAGAGGCAAGGGGCGGATCGGCGCACGCGGTGTCCGCCGGATAATACTCATCGGATTTGCAGTCCTCGGGATTGTCATGATCAGCTTCTTTGTATCTAGGGCGGGACTCCACGTTGCCCTCCACGAGAGGGCAGAGGCGGTAGGAACGGTCCAAGTGGTTTCAGCACAGATCAGCAACAACAGTTTTGAAACCATGCGAAATGTGACTGTGCAGTTTGGTGAAAACAACCCTGCGCAGCCAATCGGGGACCTCGAACCGTTCTCTGGAGCGCTGGTTTCTCCTGAAGGCGACGACTATGAGTTTGACAGAGTTATTGTCACCGCAAACAACGGCGCGGTGACAGTCGTCCACTACCGCTAGCTACATCAGGTCTTCGGGCTTTTCCTCGTGGCCGCATTTCCGGCACCTGTAAATCTTGAATCCGATGTGAACCATCGTCCCTCTCCCACACCTGATGCAGACATAGTCATCACCATCATTATAGTTGCCATCGATCAGTTGCCCTTACTATCGATCTATGGGCCTATTTATCAGATATCCTGATAGGCTCTTGCAACATTATCGCCCGCTATCCTTGGACGACTGCCACAAACAGCAGCGTCTTCCTATAACCACCAATGTACAGCTGTACACCGCGAGGATGGTGCGAACCAGTTCCACACGCTTCTTCCTGCTGCACGTCACATCTAATTCCGCTAGAACATGGTAGCCAAAGAAAGCGTATTCTCTCGTCCGCCATGAGATCCTTGACGTGCACCGCTTACTTGAAACCTGTCCGTGAAATTCTCCAATTTAGCACCACACGCGCCCTACATAGCGCAACATCAACCATCGCCATGCATTGCTGTGCGCGCGTATGTGTGCCTCAGGAGGATCATTATTCTTGTTATTGCCCCATCTTTAATATAGGGAACTTGATGAATTAGGCCAAGAGACATTCGATGACTTCTATCACTGTGGCCAAGTTCGGCGGCAGCGCTCTTGGGGTGGACGGAAACATGATCCCCAAGATTATCGACAGGATAAAGCAACTGCAGCAAGAGTCTAGGGTGGTCACTGTCTTTTCCGCGCCCCTGGTGGAGTACAACGGCAAGGTAAGCTCCATGACCGATGTCGCTATACAGGTGGGCAGAAGCTACGCATCTTCAACACCTGTCGAGATAGAAGTCCTGAGAGAAGTCTACGAGAGGATAGCAAACAAGTACGTGCAGGAAAGCCGTAGGCAAGAGTTTCTGAATGTCCTTGACAAGTTCTACCGGCAGGTCATAATTTCGTTGAAGCAGGCTGCAGAGAACAAGCGCTTTGTCGACGTGATAAGGTCAAGAACGCTCGCATACAGTGGCGAAGTGACGATGTCATATCTGATGGACTATGTAATGCAGTCAGCAGGGATCAAATCATCACACGTTCTAATTGAAAAATGGCCGATAATCACTGACGATAACTTTGAAGCCGCTAACTTTATGATAAACGAGTCAAAGCAGAATATTGACCACTTGGTCGATCTCGTAGAGCACAACGACGTGGTATCTATGGGAGGTTTCATTGGCAAGACGGTCGACGGCCTTGAAACTACATACGAGCGCGGCGGCTCCGACCGCACGGCAGCCGACATTGCTATATTGCTCAATGACCGCTACGAAGTCAAGATCGATCTTGAAAAGGACAGTGCGGTGCTAAGTGCAGACCCAAGGATAGTAAAGGAAGACTTGGAATTCATCCAGTATTTGTCATATAATGAAGCCAAGATTGCTGGCATGTTCGGTATGAAGATCCTCGACCCGATCGCGATAAAAGAGATCGATGACAACGACCTCGACATTCCGATTGCCATAACAGACATGACCCAACCTGGCAGCGTGACCATTATCCAGAAAAAGCCGCCTTCCGATACCGGCAACCCGATAAAAATAGTCACTGGCAAGAGGAACTGCTCACTGGTGAGGATGGAGAGCACCGCAGCCTCGCATCTTGTGGCTTCACTTGAGCTTGACAGGCAGTACCACGATTTCGTCAAGCTATCTCCGTACAAGGTGGACGACACCGAAATAACGCGTCTGCTGTTCCTCGACGCCGACTATGTCCGACGTCACGAGAGGCATATCCGCGCCTACTACCCAAAGGCCGACATAGTGTATGGCCGGGGAGTCGTCACGCTCATCGGCGACGAGATGTGGAAAGTTCCGAAAATAGCGTCGGCTGCCAGCAGCACCGTCAGCGAGCACGACATCAACATACTCAACCTCGACGCGCAGGAGGAAACATCAAGGATACTGATAGTCGTGGAAGACAAGGGATCAAGTGTCGCCGACGCGGTCAAGGCTATTCATTCTACAAGGAAAAAGATCCGCACATGACAGAGGGCAAGATCTGGCTGAACGGTTCGCTAGTCGATTTTGATAGCGCAAAAATCCACGTGCTGACACACGCGCTGCATTATGGAACCGCCGTCTTTGAAGGCATCCGGTGCTACAAGACCATCAACGGCAGCGCAATATTCAGACTAGGCGATCACATACAGCGTCTCATAGACAGCGGCAAGTGCTACTTTATGGACCTCGGATACTCAAAACAAGAGCTGGAGAGAGCCGTGATTGAAACCGTAAAGGCTAACGGGATGGATGAGTGTTACATCAGGCCAATAGCATACTATGGCTATGGTAAAATGGGTGTCAACCCTATGCCAAACAAAGTCTCGGTTGCTATTGCTGTATGGAAGTGGGACGAGTACCTAAAGGGCAGAGCAGAGAAGGGTGCGCGCGTTATGGTGTCGTCATGGGCTCGGATCGACCCAAGAGCGCTTCCGATGCGGGCAAAGGCAACTGCCAACTATGCCAATTCGGCCCTTGTAAGGGTGGAGGCGATAAAGGCCGGCTTTGACGAAGGCATTATGCTCAACTCCGCCGGCAAGGTAGTAGAGGCAGGCGCGGAGAACATTTTCATCGTAAAGAATGGCGTGCTTGTTACCCCACCTGCATCATCGGGAGCACTTGAAGGCATTACAAGGGACACCATCATGGGGTTGGCAAAGGAAAACGGAATTGGTTGCGAAATACGCGACATTGTCAGGGACGAGCTCTACACGGCAGACGAAGTGTTTCTCACAGGAACCGCAGCGGAGATAAAACCAGTCGTTGAGATTGACAACAGGACGGTTGGCGACGGCGGTACTGGCAAGATAACAAAGCAGCTTAAAGGACTGTTCGAGGCGGTGGTTCACGGCAAGGACGAGAAGTTCAGCAAGATGTGGCTGACCGTTATCAACTGAGCAAGGTCTCCTATTACCATGAAATGAATGGTGAGGTGCACAGGTAGCGCGCCAGCCAGATACCACATCACACTTTTAGCATCCCGCCTCTTCGCAAAATACATTGCGACAAGTCCGGAGCCAAAGATTGCGGCGTGGATTGCGCCGTTGACCAGTAATGGATGATAATTGAAAAAGAGATAAAGAGCGCTTGCAAAGCCAGCCGCGATTCCAATAAGATAGACGACAACCGTCATCATCCTACTATCCTTCCACCCAGAGCTGCTACCTCTTTTTCGATCACTTTTGCTATCGCATTCAGCCTTTTCTTTACCTCATTTCCATCGCTCCCGCGAGATATCAGCTGGATCCTTATCTGCGGAGTCTTTTTCCGGTAATAGCCCTGCGGGTGTGTTTTTAGATAGATCGAGCCCTTGGGATGCGACCCTACTATTCTCAGCAGAACAGGCGCTATCATTGGCTCAGTCACTCCTCTAACATAATAGTTGATTTCTTTTGCTACAAAAGGACCCGCGCTTTCCCTTATCAGCGGAAGAACCCTCTCTTCAAAGATCGCCTTCATTTCCGACGGGACTCCCTGCAGGCAGAAGATTTTGGTGTTCCCTGCCTGTACGAATACTGCTGGTGCGCTGCCGACCAAGTTCTGTATTGGAGTCGAGCCTTCTGGGATTCTGGCCATCTTTAGCCGCTCGTTGGTCAGCTCATAGTTGAGCTTGCGTGCGGCATAGCTCTTCTTAAGCATCTCGACGGCCCTCTCGTCAAGCACCGTCCTTACACCCAGCGCTTGGGCTACGCCTTCAAGCGTCAGATCGTCGTAGGTTGAGCCGAGCCCTCCGGTAGTTATCAAGATATCGGGTTTTCTCGCAAGCGACTCTCTAACCGCAGCCGATATTTCGCCAAGGTCGTCTCCCACCACTGTCACCCTTTTCAGAGTACCCCCCGCGGCCGCGATCTGCCCTCCGAGCCAATGTGCATTGGAGTTGAGCGTGATACCTGAGAGAAGCTCGTTTCCAACGCATAGGATTTCAACTATCATACGTTAAAGACCCTGCTCATCATAATAAGCTCTGGGCCGGTTGTAAGCGTACCGACAATGACTGTCTTGCTGTTTGCGATAATGCCAGACGACAAGAAAGGCGTGCCGTTATTTACCGTCACCGGCTCTGCCGGCACCTGCAATATTTCAGAAACCAGCTTGACTTCACCCTCGCTTGCTTTCGGAGTCACAGCTGCACCGACATTCGTGGCAACTATCATGGATCCTGCCTGCACAAAACCGCCCACTGACATGGTGTGAGCGGGAACCCCAAGGACATCCTGAACCTGCCTGCCGACCTCAGGTTTCAAAAGAGGCGAGATTACCGCGCCGTTGTCGTTTGCCACAATGAGATTGCCTATCGCAGTTAGCCGGCTCTTCAGTCGCTCCACCTTGAGCTTGCTTGATTGCCGGATGGTCTCGACTTCCTCGTCAGAAGCTATGGCGGGCAACAAGATGCCGTTGTTGTTCATGACCGTCATTGCCCCAAGTAGTCGAGTGCCTGCCACAGAGGTGTGCACCTCCTTTACCTGAAGGTAGTCTGCGAGCTTCTCCGACTTTGTCTCGGCAAAGCCGGGTGGAACGAGTACCAGTGAGTCGTTTGTCTTCACAAATATTCCTATGTTTGGGCTCTTGTAGAACGTATAGCGGTATATTGCCAATTATATATACAAGCATAGGGGATAACCGATATGAATCTAGCGCGCTACTAGCGTCCGTGTTTTTCACGCGCCTCAGAGCATCACAATTGGAGTGGGCGACTATCTTTATGATGATTTTTCCGCTCTTCATATCGCGAGTTACGTTAAAGCCG